>NZ_JBIVCA010000001.1:461498-571799 GCF_044746345.1 Lysinibacillus sp. NPDC086135
TAACGCCGCTAAAGCATAAAGTTGCGCCGCTAACCGAAGGAAGAACGCCGCTAAAGCATAAAGTTGCGCCGCTAACCGAAGGAAGAACGCCGCTAAAGCATAAAGTTGCGCCGCTAACCGAAGGAAGAACGCCGCTAAACCATAAAATTGCGCCGCTAACCAAGAAAAGAACGCCGCAAATCCCGAATTTCCGCCGCTATTGATTTCACACACAGAAAACATTTGTTGCTGTTGCTACGTTACACTTCGCTTTCGCACCCCTTCTATACATGACACCTTAATTCCATTGAGGCAATAGTTATCACTAAAAAGTTGAAGCCAATATCATATTGGTTTCAATTTTTTTCATTAAAAAAATTTTTGACACTGACTAAACAAAAGTTTATAATATAAACAAATATAACAAAAGGTGATGCTATGAATGAAAGGGAACAGGCGGTCCTTGCATTAATTCGCCAGAATCCGTTTATGTCTCAACAAGAGATGGCCGATAAGATGAATCTGTCTCGACCAGTCCTTGCTAATTTAGTATCGAGCTTGACGAAACAGGGGAAAATTGTAGGCCGTGCGTATATTTTGCCTGAGGAAAATGAAATCATTTGTATCGGTGGAGCCAATCTTGACCGAAAATTTCATGTGAAGGGGAATGTCCAGTTCGGTACATCCAATCCTGTAAGCTCTTCATTTAGTGTAGGTGGTGTAGGACGAAACATTGCTGAAAACTTAGGCAGATTAAATCATCAAGTAACATTGCTGACTACTGCCGGCAAAGATGCTGATTGGCAAGTGATCCAAGAAGCTTCAGAGCCATTTATGAATTTACGTTATGTGGAGCAGTTACCAGACGCTTCAACTGGTTCCTATACTGCGATTATGGATGAGCAGGGCGAGCTAGCATTAGCGGTAGCAAATATGGAAGTATATGATCTTTTATTGCCAAGTTTGCTAAAAAAACATGAGGCAATGCTCATGAACGCAGGCTGCTTTATTATGGACTTGAACTGTCCAAAGGAAACAGTGGCTTACATACAGCAGGTTGCAATTGCCCGAGACATTCCGTTTGTCATCGTACCGGTATCTTCGCCAAAAATGAATCGATTACCTGATACGTTGCAAGGTGTAACATGGTTTATTTGTAACACAGATGAAGCAGAGACGATTGTTGGTCATAAAATCGAAAACTCTGTGCATTATGAAAAGGCTTTACAGCAACTTCTTACATTAGGTGCTGACCAGGTAATTATTACAGCGGGTAGCAAGGGTGTGTATGCAGCTTCCGTTACAACGAAGCCAAGTCATTACGCGGCGAAAGCTATAGAAAAAATTGAAGATGTAACAGGTGCCGGGGACGCCTTTGTAAGTGCTGTAATCCACAGCTGGCTTACTGGGCAATCCTTTGCAACATGTATTGATGCAGGCTTAATGAATGCCAAAAATACGCTTGCATCCCCATATACAGTAAGACCAGAGCTATCAGTTGATTTGTTAAACAATGAAATGGAGGAATAACAACATGAAAGAATTCATCGTATTATCAGAAGAAGTAAAAGCAGGACAAGCAAAAGGCTTACCAATCGTAGCATTAGAATCAACAATTATTTCTCACGGAATGCCATATCCACAAAATGTTCAAACAGCACGTGAAGTAGAACAAATTGTTCGTGATAATGGTGCAGTACCAGCAACAATTGCTTTAATCGATGGTAAAATTAAAATTGGTTTATCAGATGAAGAACTTGAAATGTTTGGTAATGCTCAAGGCGTAGCAAAAGCATCTCGTCGTGACTTAGGCTATCTTTTAGCAACAAAAAAATTAGGAGCGACAACTGTAGCAGCAACAATGATCTGTGCTGAGCTAGCTAATATTGAAATTTTTGTAACTGGCGGTATCGGTGGCGTACACCGTGGTGCAGAAACAACAATGGATATTTCAGCAGATTTAGAAGAATTAGCTCAAACAAATGTTGCTGTAATTTGTGCGGGTGCTAAGTCAATTTTAGATATTGGTTTAACTTTAGAATATCTTGAAACAAAAGGTGTACCAGTTGTTGGATACGGTACAGATGAGCTACCAGCATTCTATACACGCCAAAGTGGTTTTGATGTAAACTTCAAGATTGATACGCCAGAGGAAGTGGCAGAAATGCTACGTGCCAAATGGCAATTAGGCTTAAAAGGTGGAGCTGTCATTGCTAATCCAATTCCAGAGACTGAAGCGCTTGAGAATTCATTCATTACAGGAATCATTGAAAAAGCTTTAGTAGAAGCAGAAGAAAACGGTATTCACGGTAAAAACGTGACACCATTCTTACTTGGAAAAGTTAAAGAATTAACAGAAGGTAAAAGCCTTGATGCCAATATTGCATTAGTAAAAAATAATGCGATAGTTGGGTCAAAAATTGCTGTAGCGTATAATAAGTTAAGCTAAATAACTACGGATATAGAAAGAGACCCTTTGCGGAATATTGCATTCGCAAAGGGTCTTTTTATTCATTTCCTAGAATATATTTCCCATTTCTCACATTGTTCACGAGAATAACTAAACAAAATGACACAGTTACTTTACAATAGCCCATAATATTTTATACAATTAAGTTTATATCTAATCTGAAAAATTTGACGAGCAAGGTGGACATGTTATGGCGAAAGAGCAAATTTTGACTCCCGAGGACGTTTTTGAGTTAGTCAAATCCTACATGAATGAGGAAAATGTCGCATTCGTGAAAAAAGCATATGAATTAGCAAGGGATGCCCATATTGAGCAATTCCGAAGCTCAGGTGAGCCGTATATTATTCATCCTGTGCAAGTAGCTGGTATTTTAGCTGAATTGCAAATGGATCCTGCAACAGTTGCGGCTGGTTTTTTACATGATGTTGTCGAGGATACGGATTTTACGCGTGACGATTTGGTTCGTGAATTCGGCGAAGAGGTTGCGGTGCTTGTAGACGGTGTAACAAAGCTAGGGAAAATTAAATATTTATCTAAAGAAGCGCAACAAGCAGAAAATCATCGAAAAATGTTTGTAGCTATGGCGCAGGATATTCGTGTCATTTTGATTAAACTGGCAGACCGCCTACATAATATGCGCACGTTAAAGCATTTACCTGCCGAAAAACAACGCCGTATTTCTAAAGAAACGCTTGAAATTTTTGCACCACTTGCGCATCGTCTTGGAATTTCGACTGTTAAATGGGAGCTTGAGGATACGGCACTTCGTTATTTAAATCCACAGCAATATTATCGCATTGTCAGTCTTATGAAGAAAAAACGTGATGAGCGTGAGGCATATTTAGATAATGTAATGGGTGAGATGAAGTCACAGCTTACAGATGTTGAAATTGAAGCAGATGTTTATGGTCGCCCAAAACATATTTACAGTATTTATCGTAAGATGGTGTTACAAAAGAAACAATTCAACGAGATTTATGATTTATTAGCCATTCGTGTACTTGTCGATAGTATTAAAGATTGCTATGCCGTACTTGGGATTGTGCATACATTATGGAAGCCAATGCCAGGACGTTTTAAAGATTATATTGCAATGCCAAAACAAAACCTATATCAATCCCTGCATACAACAGTAATTGGTCCTTATGGTGACCCGCTAGAAGTTCAAATTCGTACGAAGGAAATGCATAAAATTGCCGAGTACGGGATTGCAGCGCATTGGGCGTATAAAGAAGGTAAAAAAGTTGATAATGAAAAACAAAATGTCGACCAAAAATTAACGTGGTTCCGAGAAATTTTAGAATTCCAAAATGAATCTTCTAATGCTGAAGAGTTTATGGAATCTTTAAAATTTGATTTATTCTCTGATATGGTCTATGTCTTCACACCGGAAGGAGATGTCATTGAATTACCAGCAGGCTCTGTACCTATCGACTTCGCATACCGTGTGCATTCAGAAGTTGGAAATCGTACAATTGGCGCGAAAATTAATGGTAAAATGGTGCCACTTGATACACCGTTAAAAACGGGAGATATTATTGAAATTTTAACGTCTAAGCAATCATTTGGTCCGAGTCGCGATTGGCTGAAAATAGCCCAATCCTCACAGGCGAAAAATAAAATAAAGCAGTTTTTCAAACGTCATCTTCGTGAGGAAAATATCATCAAAGGTAAAGAGATGATAGAAAAGGAAATCCGTGCTCAAGGTTTTGATGTAAAAGAAACAATGTCAGCAGACAATTTGAAGCGAGTTTGTGAAAAATTCAACTATACAAATGAAGAAGATTTATATGCAGCTGTTGGCATGAATGGAATTACAGCTCAGCAAGTTGTAAATCGCCTAGCTGAAAAACGTCGCAAAGAGCGTGAACAGGAAGAAGCGCTAGAGAAAATTGAACAAAAAATGAAAAACCCTATTCCACAAAAACGGACAGAATCGGGTGTTATCGTAAAAGATATCGACAATATGCTTATTCGACTTTCACGTTGTTGTACGCCAGTTCCTGGAGATGAAATTGTAGGCTTCATTACGAAAGGAAGAGGTGTTTCAGTACACCGTGCGGACTGTCCAAATATTCAAGTTGATGATGAGCAGGAGCGCTTAATAGAAGTTGAATGGGAACATGGACTTACTCCAGAGAAAAAAGAATACCCTGTCGATATTGAAGTTTCAGCCTTCGATAGACCAGGAATTTTAAATGAAATCATGCAAATTGTTAGCGAAACGAAAACGAATATTTTAGCAGTGAGTGGTCGTGCAGATCGTGATAAAATGGCAACGATTCATTTAACGATTTCGATTTCAAATATTTCGCATTTGCATAAAGTAGTGGAACGTATTAAGCAAACACCTGATATATATTCAGTACAACGTGTTATTAACTAATTGGATGGTTGGGCAGAAGCAACTTTGTTATGTACCGAAAATGGAACTTCTGGTGCATACAATAGGAGAATTGAGGTTTTAAAAAATGAAAGTAGTTTTACAACGTAGTAAAGCAGCCTCTGTTACGGTTGACGGAAAAGTAACGGGAGCTATTGATAGCGGTTATGTTCTTCTGGTTGGCATTACACACGAGGACACGCAAGAGGATGTTGAATATTTAGCGAAAAAAGTAGCAAATCTCCGCCTTTGGGAAGATGCTGATGGAAAAATGAATCATTCTATTTTAGAGCATGGAGGGGCTATTCTATCCGTCTCACAATTTACATTGTATGGAGATGCGAAAAAGGGGAATCGTCCAAGTTTTACAAGTGCCGCAAGACCAGAAGTTGCAGAACCGTTATGGGATGCTTTTAATAATGCCTTATGTGAACACAGTTTACATGTAGAAAAAGGAATATTTGGTGCGATGATGGATGTGGCGCTGACAAATGATGGCCCTATCACCATACTTCTTGAATCTAAATAAATGGTACATTTCCTATGATTCCTTCATACATTAAATAGTATGGTTAGTTTTGTAGGAAGGAAGTGTATTAAGGATGACGCAAATAGGAAGCATATCAAATCCATATTTATATGAAACTCTTAATATGATGATTGGTCAGGCAATTGTAGTGCAAACTAAGAAAAATAATATTCAGCAAGGAAAATTAATCTCTGTATTACCTGATGATATTGTTTTAGAGGCTAACCGTACGCCATTATTCATTAGTATGAAGGAAATTGTATGGGTTACGCTAGCAACAATGAAAAAATAAGCGCATAAAGGACCTCTATACACTTAGAATGTGAGTTGGAGGCCTTTTTTCGTTTTAGCAAGTGTAAGTACTTGACAGTGAGTACTGAAGGTAAACACCAAATACCATAACTTAGAATTGATTCAGTTCCATGGCTAATAACTTCTATCGAGGAAGAGTTATATAAAACAATCCCTTAATGAACTAGTAAAAAATAAATAAGCTGCAAGGGAAGTACTAGTCTACTGTCCTTTGCAGCTTATTATTAATTTATCAACCCATTATGCAGAGGTATAATGGATTTTTATTGATCTCCGTTAAAGTAATTTAAAATACCTTGGTAGATACCGAGAGTAGCTTGTTCACGGAATTTAGCGTTTGTAATAACACGTTCCTCACTACCATTACTTAAGTAGCCTAGCTCAATGAGGGCAGCTTGTTGACGATTTTCTCGTAGAACTAAATAATTTCCTTGTTGGGTACCACGATTCTTTAAATCGATTTTATGGGAAAGTCCTTTATTTATTGCCTCTGCAAGACCTTGTTGATTACTGTTCATATAATATGAGGTGAAGCCATTAATGGAGCTATCGTCTGTTGCATCATAATGAATACTGATAAAAGCATCTGCCTCATACTGGTGCGCAATTGATACGCGTTTACGGAGTGCAACATATTCATCAGATTCTCTAGTCATGACAACATTTGCCCCAGCAGCACTCAACTTTGAAGCAAGAAGAGATGCCGTTTTCAATGTAACTTCCTTCTCATTTGTGCCTCGTTGTCCGGTAGTGCCGTGATCATTTCCTCCATGTCCAGCATCTACGACAATCGTTAGCCCATTTAAAGTACCTTTCTTGCGTGGTTCAGATTTATCTTTTTTTATAGCAGTAGTAGCTTTGCTCGACGAAGTAGTAGTAACGACCCAGTTCGCTACAAATGCAGTTTTGTCATCTACTTGTATTTCATAAAAATCATTTTTAGCACCTACAATAGGGTAGGTTTCACCAGCATCTACACGTGCAACAACATCAGCAGTTGTTGTTGAATCTGTCCGTAGGTTTGTCCCATTATAAATGATTGTGACAGATTCAAGCTCTGAGGAAGAAGAAGCAGATTTTGATGTCGTTTTTTCTTTATTTGAAAAAGTACCATAAAAGCTATAAACCCAACCTGCTTTATTATCGTTATATTGAATTTTTACCCAGTTATGTTCTTGAGCCAGCACTTTAAAGGTTTGTCCATTTGAAGCTGTTCCTATTTTTTTAGCATTTAAGTCGTGATTTTGGCGCACATTAAGTGAATCCACTAAAACTGTAAATGTTGTATCTTTGTTGATTTTTTTTGTAGATACCTCAACTTTAGGTTCATCAGCCTCAGCCGTAACCTTTTTTTCAGGTAGGTCATTGATTGTAACATAGTCAGTAGATACCCACCCAACTAGTCCGTTCCAATCTATTTTTGCCCATTCGCCATTTTTTTCAATGAGTTTAGCTTGGCTGCCTATTGATAATTGTCCAAGAACTGCTGAAGATATGTCAGGCTCAGTACGAATATTTAGACGATCGACTTGTGAAATCAACGTTTTATCAACCGTTTGTTTATCATTTATTGAAGCTGTTAGCCAAGATGCTACCCAGCCTTCGTAATCGCCTGCTTTTACTTGAATCCAGTCACCCTCACGACTAATAGAAGTTAGCGAATCACCCTCATCTAATGTCGTAATGATTGGATAAGACAGTCCAGGTCCCTCACGTAAATGAAGAATCGTTCCAGTTACTTTTAAATCACTGGTGTCTGCTAGTGCTCTTTGAATATTATTCATACTTGGAATCGCGATCATTAACACTAGTACGAAGATGATACTAATATTTAAAAGTTTTGTCCTCATCAGATTCCTCCTATCTTGTGCTATTTTACCATGCTTTAGTAATAGAATTCGTGGGAAAAAGGTAATGGAATTTGTTATTTTATCGAATGTATTGTAAAAAAAATAAAAACAGTTGACATTGCCTTTTGTTGTGACTAACATAAAGGGTAATCAAAAAATGATTAACCGCTTATGACCAAGCAAGTAGCATATACCTCTATTGGAGAAGAGAGGGAAAGACCTAGGCTGAAATCTTTCCTACAAAAAAGTATATTGTGAATAACACTTGAGAGGCTTTTTTCTGAAAAGTAATGCTTAGTAGGAAAAAACGGAATCGGCCGTTATCCGATTAGGAGGAGGACGCATGAATTTGATGCGTCAACTAGGGTGGAACCGCGGAAGCTTGTACAGCTCTCGTCCCTTGCAAAACGCAAGGAGGCGAGGGCTTTTTTTGTGGACAAAAAACGAGGGAAGTCCAGAAGACAGCTTGCTCATAAGCAATTTATAAAGGAGGTTTTTCTATGAGTTTTAAAGTGCCACGAGGGACACAAGATATTTTGCCTGGTCAATCAGAAAAATGGCAAAAGATAGAAGCGGTTATCCGTGATATCTGTCGTGTCTATCGCTACAATGAAATTCGCACACCAATTTTTGAGCAAACAGATTTATTTGCACGTGGTGTCGGTGAAACAACAGATGTTGTTCAAAAAGAAATGTATACTTTTGAAGATCGCGGTGGCCGTTCGTTAACATTACGTCCGGAGAATACAGCTGGTGTAGTTCGTGCTTATGTTGAGCATAAAATGTTTGGTGCACCTGATCAACCAGTAAAGCTTTCATATTTAGGACCAATGTTCCGTTATGAACGTCAACAAGCAGGGCGCTACCGTCAATTTGTTCAATTTGGAGTAGAAGCAATTGGTTCAGCTGACCCAGCGATTGATGCAGAAGTTATTGCACTAGCAATGGATGTCTATGAATCAGCAGGTTTAAAGG
The DNA here is from genome assembly GCF_044746345.1 of Lysinibacillus sp. NPDC086135. Classification (NCBI taxonomy): domain Bacteria; kingdom Bacillati; phylum Bacillota; class Bacilli; order Caryophanales; family Bacillaceae; genus Lysinibacillus; species Lysinibacillus sp. NPDC086135. The sequence continues at coordinate 469,997 of NZ_JBIVCA010000001.1, forward strand.
ATTTAAAATTAGTCATTAATTCACTTGGTGACAAAGAAACACGTGATACACACCGTACAGCACTGTTACAACACTTCGAACCACATATTCATGAGTTTTGTTCAGACTGCCAAAATCGTTTACAAAAAAATCCACTGCGTATTTTAGACTGTAAGGTAGACCGTGAGCACCCATTGATGCAATCTGCACCTGCATTAACTGATTTCCTAACAGAGGAGTCAGCAGCTTATTTCGCTCAAGTTAAAACATTTTTAGATGCATTAGGAATTTCGTATGAGGTCGATCCAAATCTTGTAAGAGGTCTTGATTATTACAATCATACGACTTTTGAAATTATGTCAACGGCTTCTGGCTTTGGAGCAATTACTACACTTTGTGGTGGGGGTCGCTATAATGGCCTTGTGCAAGAAATTGGTGGACCGGAAGTACCAGGCATCGGTTTCGCATTAAGTATTGAGCGTTTGTTACTTGCGCTTGAAGCTGAAGGTGTTGAATTAGACACAGCATCAGGACTCGACGTGTATATGATTGCTATGGACGAAGAAGCGAAGCTAAAAACTGTGGAATTAACAAGTACCTTCCGTGCTAAGGGCATTTCCACAGAAATGGATTATTTAGATCGCAAAATGAAAGCTCAAATGAAATCAGCAGACCGTTTAGGTGCAAAATATACGATTGTTTTAGGCGAAACGGAGCTTGAAGAGCAAGTAGCTACTGTTAAACATATGGAATCAGGTGAACAACAAAAAGTAGCGTTCTCAGAGTTAGTGAACTATCTATTAAAACAATAAGCGAATCTGTTAAAACATAAATCGTTTATAAATCAATACAGGATTATCTGTTCGTCATTTGGACAGATAATTCATCTAATGAACTGCTAATTTTCCTTGGCATCCATTCACTACTTAGTAGGAACTGTATGCTACATAAGTAAAACTAACGGTTCATCACCGAAAATGGGGGATGACATTTTATGAAAACGTATGTCATGTGGATAAATCAACCCTAAGTTATGGTGATGAGCCAAATAAATTTTGGAGGAATTAAATAATGGCAACAAGAACACATGCTAGTAATGAACTTTCAGAAGCATTAAAAGGCGAAAAAGTCGTACTAAAAGGTTGGGTACAACGTCGTCGCGACTTAGGTGGTTTAATTTTCATTGATTTACGTGATCGTACTGGAATCACTCAGGTAGTATTTAGTCCTGATGTTGCAGAAGCACATGCTCTAGCCGATAAAGTGCGTAGTGAGTACGTAATTGAAGTAGAAGGGACAGTTATTCTTCGCGCAGAAGATCAAATTAACCCAAATGTACCAAACGGCAAAATTGAAGTAGAAGCAACAAAATTAGTCGTTATTAATACGGCAAAAACAACACCATTCCAAATCGAAGATCGCACAGATGTATCCGAAGATTTACGTTTGAAATATCGTTATCTTGACTTGCGTCGTCCTGTGATGTTTGACACTTTCAAAATGCGTTCAGACGTTACTCGTACAATTCGTAACTTCTTACAAAACGAAGGCTTCTTAGAAGTAGAGACACCAATTTTAACTAAATCATCTCCAGAAGGAGCTCGTGACTATTTAGTACCATCACGTGTTCATGAAGGTGAATTTTATGCACTACCACAATCACCACAGCTATTTAAACAATTATTAATGGTGTCTGGTTTCGAAAAATACTTCCAAATCGCACGTTGTTTCCGTGATGAAGACTTACGTGCTGACCGTCAACCAGAGTTTACACAAGTTGATATTGAAACAAGCTTTTTAACGCAAGAAGAAATTATTGAAATGAACGAACGCTTAATCCAAGCAGTTATGAAAGAAGTAAAAGGTATTGATATCCCTGCTCCATTCCAACGCATGAAATATCAAGAAGCTATGGATCGTTACGGCTCAGATAAACCTGACGTACGTTTCGGCTTAGAACTAGTTGCTTTAAATGATATTTTTGATGGCTGTAATTTCAAAGTGTTTGCTGATACAGTAGCACAGGGCAAGCAAGTAAAGAGTATCAACATTAAAGGCGCGGCAGACAAATACTCTCGAAAAGACATGGACGAACTAACAAAATTCGTTGGTATTTACGGAGCAAAAGGTCTGGCTTGGTTAAAAGTAACGGAAGAAGGCTTAAACGGACCGATTGCAAAATTCTTTGACGAAGCTTTAGCAACTGCATTAATCGAACGAATGAAAGCTGAAGTGGGCGACATTTTAGTATTCGTTGCTGATAAAGCATCTGTTGTAGCAGCATCTTTAGGTGCACTTCGTACGAAATTAGGTCAAGATTTAGGCTTAATCGACGAATCAGAATTTGCATTCCTATGGATCACAGATTGGCCATTATTAGAGTACTCTGAAGAAGACGGTCGCTATTATGCAGCGCACCATCCATTCACACGTCCATTTGATGAAGATATTCCATTAATGGAAACTGATCCTTCAGCTGTCCGCGCGCAAGCATACGATATCGTATTAAACGGCTATGAGCTTGGTGGAGGCTCACTACGTATTTATGAACGTGAATTACAAGAAAAAATGTTTAATTTACTTGGTTTCACAGAAGAAGAAGCAAGAGCTCAATTTGGCTACTTATTAGAAGCATTTGAATATGGTGTACCGCCACATGGAGGTCTAGCATTTGGTCTTGACCGCTTCGTAATGCTACTTGCTGGCCGCACTAACTTACGTGACACAATTGCATTCCCGAAAACAGCAAGTGCAAGCTGCTTATTAACAAATGCACCAAGTGAAGTTTCTCCAGAACAATTGAATGAGCTAAATTTAGCAATTAAAACATTTAAAAGATAATGAATACTCCTAAATACCTAGATTCTCTAGCGAAATTTGCTGAGAATCTAGGTATTTTTTGCGTTTTCGCAAGGATGTAGATTTTTTTAAAGAAAATAGATTGAATTATCAGACAAAAGGTGCTATTATTACTGTAATACGAATCCTGATGTGTTTGTCTAATTGCTAGCTCTACTTAACAGTTTTGACCGAACACATTAGAAACGGGAGCCTTCATTTTGTAGTCGCAAACAAGCCCCACGCGGAGCGGGACGTTTAAAGCTGCAAAGCGGGCACCCCCCTGCGAATTGCGGGTTCAAGACGAATGTTTCTTGGCATAACGGCACAATCGGGATTCGTCATACATAGTAAATAACCACAAAGAGGAGCATAAAATTAGCTCCTTTTTTAGTGCGAAAAAATGGTTATTCAAAAAGACAACTGCATAGGATGATTTATAATAGAACAAATTTGTTAATTGTAGAGGACAAATGACAATGATTCTTGGCTTGAAAATGCATGAAGTGAAAATTGTGCCCTATGATAATGAATGGAAAAATGAATTTATACGGGTTCGTTCCGAGATTATAGAACGAATATCCAATTTGATCGTATTCAACATATTGGTAGGTCTCATCGGACGCCCCCAGGAAGCTTTGCTCGAAAGCGAAGCGTCAGCGACAATGTTTTATCCTGTGCGAAAGCGAAGCGACAGCGACAGCAACAAAGCGCCCAGTCGGAACAGAAATTAACCCCAAGTTATGGCGATAAAACTAAAAAATTTAGAAAATATAAAAAATACTTTTTATTTTTGTAAAAGTGTCATATAATTGGTATAGACAACTATACCAAGTTGAATGATAGCTTGGTAACTTCAGCAAGCTCCTCAAAAAAGATTAGGGGGTGATCTATTTGAAGCATACACTTTTAATTTCCAATGTTACGATAGTCAATCATGATGAAGCACCGTTTAAGGGCGATTTATTCATTGATAATGGTAAAATTATCAAAATAAGTCATAACTTATCTGATCAGGCTGAGCATTATATTGACGGCAAAGATAAAAATTGGTTACTACTACCTGGCTATATTGATATGCACATACATGGCTCTGCGGGGCATGATGTGATGGACGCTACACAATTAGCATTACATCAAATGGCACGTTCTTTAGTACAAGAAGGCGTTACGGGCTTCCTTGCAACTACAATGACGCAATCTATAGAAGCAATTGAAAGCGCTTTATCTAACGTTGCTCAATTTGAAAATAATGATGATGAGGCAAGCTTATTAGGTATACATGTAGAGGGGCCATATGTATCGAAAAAACGGGCAGGAGCTCAGCCAATAGAATACATTATTTTACCGTCTGCTGAGCAATTTACATTCTGGCAGAAAATAAGTAAGCAACGCATTAAACAAGTTACAATTGCGCCTGAGGTAGAGGGAGGCTTTACGTTTATTGAATCGTTAAAAGATTTAAATGTTATTGCTTCCATTGGCCATTCTGACGCATCAATTGAGGAAGTGGATAAGGCAGTAGCATTGGGAGTAAGGCAGGCTACACATTTATATAACCAAATGCGCCCTTTCCATCATCGCCAACCGGGTGTCGTTGGTGCAGTGCTATTAGAAGATCAGGTGAAGACTGAAATTATAGCTGATTTCGTGCATAGCCATCCTCAGGCTGTAAAGCTAGCGTATCGTATGAAAGGAGCGAATGGTATTATTTTAATTACAGATGCGATGCGGGCAAAAGGCTTACATTATGGTGATTATGATTTAGGTGGTCAAACCGTTCATGTTTCTAAGGATGGGGCTCATTTATCTAATGGGGCTTTAGCGGGCAGTGTGCTAACGATGGAGCAGGCAGTAAAAAATATGAAAGCAGTTACCGATTGCTCATTGCAGGAAATTGTCGCAATGTCCTCTACGAATGCTGCTAAGCAATTACAGCTTGCAACTAAAGGTCATATTGCAGAAGGATATGATGCAGATTTTGTATTACTTGATGAACATTTAAATGTACAAAAAACTATTTGTCGCGGTAAAGTTGTATTTGAGGAATGAAAGTAAAGAGGCGATAAGGATGGTGCAACACTTGTTAGATAAAAATTCTCATATACCTATCTATATACAAATAGAGGAAATCATTAAACAACGTATTTATTTAGAAGAATACAAAATCGGTGAAAATATACCTTCTGAGCGAGAGCTTTCTATGCAGTTTGATGTTAGTAGAATGACTGTTCGTCAATCAATTACAAATTTAGTGAATAGCGGATTACTGTATCGTGAAAAAGGGAGAGGTACATATGTAGCTAATCCAAAATTAGAACAACCACTAAAAGGATTAACAAGTTTCACAGAGGATATGCGGGCTAGAGGGATGGAACCAAGCAGTAAAGTTTTACGCTTTGAAAAAATCGTACCACCAGTTGATATTGCTAGAGATTTAATGTTAGAGCCGGGCGAAGAGGTATTCTTCGTTGTTCGAATCCGTAGTGCAGATTCCAAGCCAATGGCAATCGAAAGAACGTATATTCCTGTGAAAGTATATCCAGAATTAGATGAAAAGAAAATAATGGGGTCATTGTATGCGTTAATCGAAGCAAAATTCCATCAAAAAATTGGAAATGCTATTCAGCAAATGGAGGCAGCTATTGTTCCAAAAGAAGATAGTAAATTTTTGCAAATTAATCATACTGCACCTGTGTTAATTATTAAACGTACAAGTTATTTATCTGATGGAGTTCCGTTCGAGCTTGTGCGAAGTACTTATCGAGCTGATCGATACAAATTCATTAGTGAAATTAAAAGGTGATCCAATGGATGAATATTTTCTGAAAATTCAAAAGTTAATGCAGGTCGTGAGGGAGCAAGAATATGCCCAAATAAAAGAGGCAGCACAATTAATTGTCAAAAGGCTTCAATGCGGAGGAATTGTCCAATTATTTGGTTGTGGCCATTCTCATCTTTTAGCACAGGACGCATTTTATCGCGCGGGAGGACTTGTACCTGTACGTCCTATCATTATTGAACCTTTAACTTTACATGCAGGAGCAATGACATCATCTAAAAACGAGAAGGACCCGACTATCATTGAACGGTATAAAGATCATTTTGATTTTCATGAAAATGATGTTTGTATTGTTATTTCTACATCCGGAAGAAATCAAGCACCGTTAGATGTGGCTTTTTTAGCGAAAAAAACAGGAGTGCTGGTCATGTCCCTGCAATCTCTTGCCTATTGCGAACAGCCGACCCGTCATCAAAGTGGACAGCGCTTAGAGGATGTAGTAGATATAGTTATCGATACGCATATACCAATAGGAGATGGTTTGCTGCATCACCATGATATACAGTATGCACCATCCTCTACAGTGATCGGTTCATTTATTTTAAATGCATTATTTAGTGAAATCATTGAGAGTATGGCTTTATCTGACGAAATATTACCAGTTTTTAAAAGTAATAATGTTGACGCTGATTTGTCTCATAACGAGGCTATGATTACCAGTTATCAACATCGTATTAACTTTAAATGACATGCGGAGGGATATAGATGAAGAAAATGTTTAAAATAACTGCGCCAGAGGGACTACATGCTAGACCAGCAGCATTACTGGTAACGGCTGTAACACCGTTTGAGTGTGACGTTCAGTTAACGTATAAAGAGAAATCGGTCAATTTAAAATCGATTATGGGCGTTATGGCACAAGGGGTAGCACCTGGAAGCATTGTAGAAATTTCAGCAGAGGGATCTGATGTCGAGAAGCTTTTTCAAACAATAACAGAAGTAATGGTTTCAAAAGGAATTGGTGAGGAATGTTAGAAATACAAGGAATTGCTGTTTCTCGAGGCATTGCCTTTGCAAATGCATATTGTTTAAAGGAACCAGATCTAACTTTTGAAGAAGTTAAGATTACTGATGTCCATGCTGAACTAGAAAGATTTAAGGCAGCTATTGTAAAAACGAAAGTGGAGCTACAAGAAATCCATGAAATAGCTCAAGAGAAATTCGGTGCTGAAAAGGCGGCTATTTTTGCGGCACATCTATTAGTGCTAGAAGATCCTGAAATGCTTGCATCTATTGAAGCGAAAATTCAATCTGGGGTGAATGCCGAATTTGCATTAAACGAAGTAGCGAATTTGTTCATTGCAATGTTTGAAGGGCTTGATAATGTCTATATGCAGGAGCGAGTCGCAGATATTCGAGATGTATCTAAACGGGTATTAACCCATTTGTTAGGGGTTGAAATGGTGGATATGAATCGTTTAACCTCTGATGTTATTATCGTTGCTAAAGACTTAACACCGTCCATGACTGCGATGCTAGATACAACGTATGTAAAAGGGTTTATAACGGATATTGGTGGCAAAACATCTCATTCTGCCATTCTCGCACGAACGTTAGAGATTCCAGCGGTAGTTGGGACGAAAAATGCCACGGAAGGTATTCAACATGGAGCACCCATTATTTTAGATGGGACAAATGGCAAGATTTTTGTCAACGCTTCATCGGAAATAACTAGCTTTTATTTGCAGCAACAACATTTATACAATGAAGAGAATGAAGAACTTCTTCGCTATCGTTCATTACCAAGTTTGAGTGCGGATGGATTTTCAATAGAAATTGCAGGGAATATAGGAAACCCTGAAGATGCGGATATGGTCATCAATGCTTGTGGAGATGGTATCGGCCTGTTTCGAACAGAGTTTTTATATATGGAACGACAGGAGCTACCAACTGAGGAAGAGCAGTTTCAAGCATATAAAAGTGTACTTGAGAAAATGCAAGGCAAGCCAACGATTGTTCGAACACTAGATATTGGTGGCGATAAAAATCTACCATATTTAAAGCTTGCTGATGAGATGAACCCTTTTCTTGGCTATCGAGCAATTCGAATTAGTTTAACTCAACAAGAAATGTTTCGTGTACAGATTCGCGCATTACTAAAAGCAAGCGCTTACGGCAATTTGAAAATTATGTTTCCAATGATTGCTACATTGGACGAATTTAAAATGGCGAAGGCAATATTACTTGAAGAACAACAAAGTTTGAAGAGTGATGGATACCTTATATCTGAAAAGCTAGAAATAGGAATGATGATTGAAATTCCATCGGCAGCCATCATTGCAGATGTATTTGCAAAGGAAGTAGATTTTTTCTCAATCGGTACAAATGATTTAATCCAATACACGTTAGCAGCGGATCGCATGAACGAAAATGTTTCTTATTTATATCAACCGTATCATCCTGCTGTTTTAAGACTGATAAAAAATGTCATTGATGCAGCACAGCATCATGGAAAATGGGTAGGTATGTGTGGTGAAATGGCTGCAGATGAAATAGCGTTACCGATTTTACTAGGATTTGGATTAAATGAGTTTTCCATGAGTGCTTCCTCTATATTAAAGACTCGTGCACATCTCGCTAAGCTTTCTAAACAGCAGCTAACACCACATAATGAGCGCATTTTACTACTGTCTACGGCCTCAGAGGTCGAAGAATATGTCAAAAATAATCTATTAAGTTTATCTTGAATTGTACGAATATTCAGTACTGAAAAGGGGTGATCTAGCGTATGGAAATAAAAATAATACCTCCAAAAGATTATTTACAAATACATCAATTAAGAGATTATTGTTTTCCTAATAAGTATACGGGTGCGCGGCGCGATGATTTTCACTATTGGATTGAGCATAGCACAACATTGGGTGCTTACGATAAACAAAAAGTAGTTGGACAGCTATTCGTATTGCCACTAAATATGACAATTCATGGTGAAAATTATAAGATGGGCGGAATTGGTTTTGTTGCAACATATCCTGAGTATCGGCAACAAGGTATTATCAAAAAGCTTATGACAGAAACCCTGAAGAAAATGCGAGAGAATGGGCAGAGCATATCTGTGTTAGCACCATTTTCGGTATCCTTTTATCGTTACTTTGGCTGGGAATTATTTTTTGAAAAGCTATGTTACACCATTCCGCAATTGCTGTTTCCTTCTTTCGGGAAGCAGCTGGACGTAGTAAAACGTATGAGCTTTGAATGGCCAGATCGTGATCTTTTTCAGGCGATTAAGGATTTTCATAATGCACAGGCGCCTTTCAATAATGGAAGTATGCTGCGAGATGATGCTTGGTGGAAAAGGATAGAGAGAAGGATGCCTGATAGTCATTTTGCGGCATATTTTAAGGATGATAAAATTGCAGGTTATATTCGCTATATCATTCAGGATGGAACGTTTGAGATTCATGATTTTATAGCTGAAGATTTACTAGCAGAACAAGCGATTTGGCGTTTTATAACGTCTCATGCAGCGAGTGTGAGTAACATTAAAGGAGTTACTTCAAACAATCATCAATTTGGTTTTTATTTTAAAGAACCACAGTTTAAAAAGGAAGTCGTTCAGGATGTGATGGTAAGAATAGTAGATGCTTTGATGTTCATGCAACATTATCCGTGGGGCGATATTCAGGAGCCGTTATATATTCAAATTGAAGATATATTTTGTAGCTGGAATGAGCACGCATATAAAATAAATAAAAGTGGAGATGTCTCGATAATTGAGACAAATTCTAGCCCAAAAGTGCATATGTTAACATTACCAATTAATCTTTTTTCAGCGATGATGGTGGGCTATCTTTCTGTAAAGGATGCTGCCTTGTATGCAAATGAAGAATTGGCTGAAGACATTATTGATCGCTGGCAGCAAGCGTTACCCTCTAATAAACCCGCATTCTATGAATACTTTTAAGTCGTGTAAATGTTGAAAAAGTAGGTATGAATGTAGTTGGTTCTGAAAAATTAAATTTTTTTGAACTTTTTTCTGGACTATACCAGTAAGGTGAATCCATTCTGTAGTCTGTAACAGAGTTATAGCCCAATTTTTAAAGTCTTTCTATAAGGGAATAAATGGTGTAAAAAGTATATTGTGGTATATACCAATTGATGCTATTCTCATCATAAGAAAGCGATTTCATAGTTAAAAAATCATAAAAATAAAGTTAGTTAAAAAGACGATCTTATCATGAAAAGGAGTGCTTTTATGAAAAACATTATGCTAGTTTGCGTGGCGGGAATGAGTACTAGTTTATTAGTGTCAAAGATGCAAAAAGCTGCACAAGAACAAAATATTGAGGCAGATATTTATGCGATTGCTGAAGGTGAGGTTGACAAAGTATTAGCTACTAAAACGGTGGATGTGCTGCTACTGGGTCCACAAGTACGTTACTTAAAAGGAACATTTGAAAAAAAATACAAGGCAATGAATTTTCCGATTGATGTCATTAATATGGCGGATTACGGCATGATGAATGGCGAAAATGTTTTAAATCAAGCGTTACAGTTGATTGGTTAAGGGGGCAGCGACAATGGAAGAAACAGTTTTGATGGAATCCATTATGGGACTGATTGTGCATAGTGGTAATACGAGAAGTGAATGTATGGAGGCTATCCAGCTAGCAAAAAATGGCCAGATTCAAGAAGCAAAGGAAAAAATACAGTTAGCTAACGAAGCATTGATTGAAGCGCATCATTCTCAGACGGCTCTACTGTCACAAGAAGCAAGGGGAGAAAAAGTAGAAGTATCAATGTTGTTAATTCACGCACAGGATCATTTAATGAATGCCATCACGTTTCGTGATTTAGCAACTGAAATGATTGAGTTGTACGAACGAATCAAAGGGGAATAGCATCAAGCCTTGATGTCACAATAAAAACGTAAAGGGAGTGTGTGAAATGTTCCGTTTTTTAGAAGAAAAATTTGTACCAGTCGCAGCTAGAGTAGGGAATCAGCGTCATTTAGTTGCCATTCGAGATGGATTTATTACAATCATGCCATTGACAATTGTTGGGTCACTTGCGGTTCTTGTTAATAATTTGCCTATCAAATTCTATCAAAATGCGCTCGATGCCATCTGGAAGCATGAAACTTGGACACAGTGGGGCGGCAATGTTTGGGGAGCAACATTTGGAATTATATCTTTGTTATTAGCCTTTACAATTGCTTACCATCTTGCGAAAAGTTACGACAAGGATGGACTTTCTGCCGGTGTAATCAGCTTTTCAACTTATTTGACGTTCGGTACCTTTGGTGAAGGTGGATTAACAGGGTTAACGACAGGTACAGGTGGTATATTTATTGCCATTATTATTGCATTGTTGTCAACTGAATTATTTTGTAAATTGACTGGCAATCCTAAGTTACTAATTAAAATGCCGAATGGAGTACCACCGGCTGTTTCAAAATCTTTCGCCACATTATTACCTGCTATTATTACAATTGGTTTATTTGCTCTAGTTCGTACAATTATTTCGGCAGGCTTTGATATTCCTGATATTGTCGGTTCGTTCTACTCAGCCGTTCAAGAGCCGTTTATGGGCTTAACGAATTCATGGGTTGCGGCATTACTTTTAGCATTTATTCCTACGTTTTTATGGACATTAGGTGTTCATGGTGCTAACATTATCGAACCGTTTATGCAAACGATCAATTTACCAGCTATAGAAAAAAATGTTGAAGCAATTTCATCTGGGGAAATAGCGCCATACATCGTCAATAAACCATTCTTTGATGCCTTCATCAATATGGGTGGTTCCGGTACGACAATAGCACTTATTATCGCCATTTTCATTTTTGCTAGAAAGAATAAGCAATATAATACCGTCGGAAAGCTGTCCGCAGCACCAGGTCTTTTTAATATTAATGAACCATTACTTTTCGGTCTTCCAATTGTGTTAAACCCAGTATTATTCGTACCGTTTATTTTGACACCAATGGTGAACGTAACCATTGCTTTCTTTGCAACGAAGTGGGGCTTTGTGCCAGCAGCTACGGTGTCACCACCATGGACAACGCCACCGATTATTAATGGTTTCTTAGCAACTCAATCTTGGCAAGGAGCTGCCCTTAGTATTGTCTTAATTGTAGTCGCGGTATGTATCTATTTACCGTTCATTTCAATGGCCAACCGCATGGCAAAGCAGAATGAACTACGGGCTGCTGAAGCAGAGGCTCAAAAAGAACAGCAAGTTACAAAATTAGAGAGTCAAAAAGTAGAAGTGTAATTGTGAGCTAACGGAGGTATTTAAATTGAAAAGATTAGGGATTTCACTATATCCTCAGCATAGTACACTAGACGATATGAAGCGATATGTTCAGCTCGCTCATGACAATGGTTTTGATCGAATATTTACATGTCTTATGTCCTTAAATAACGATGAGGAACGACAAAAATTACAACAAATCAATAAATTTGGGCAGCAGCTTGGCTTTGAAATTTCTGCTGATATTGCACCAGCTGTTTTTGAAGATTTAGGCTTAACGTATAAAGATATCGGTTACTTTAAGGAGCATTATCATTTAGCGGCATTGCGCTTAGATATGGGTTTTTCTGGCCAGGAAGAAGCGTTTATGTCGCTCGATGCAAGTAATTTAAAAATAGAATTAAATATTAGTAACGGTACTAAATATGTAGAAAATATAGTATCCTATCAACCGAATAAAGATAATATTATTGGCTGTCATAATTTTTATCCGAGACGTTTCACAGGTTTATCACGTCAACATTTTTTACAAACATCTCAAAAATTTAAAGCAAATCATATTCGTACAGCAGCCATGATTTCATCACAGCATGCTATGTTCGGACCTTGGGAAGAAACGGAGCATGGATTGCCTACATTAGAAGAGCATCGTCATCTTCCAATTACTGTGCAAGCAAAGGATTTATGGCACACTGGTTTAATAGATGATTGTATTATCGGCAATATGTATGCTTCTGAGGAAGAAATACGTGCGTTAGGTCAATTAAATCGCCATAAGCTAGAGCTGAAGGTTGAGCAGTCAATTGAAACGTCTATTTTAGAAGAAGCCATCCTTTTTAAGGAGCCCCATTTTAATCGTGGTGATGTTTCGGATTATGTGATCCGTAGTACGCAATCTCGTGTTAAATATAAAAATGGTGACTTCCTTGTACATGATACCCACCTATTAAAATTGGGCGATGTGACAATCGATAATAATTTAGATGTACGTTATAAGGGTGAGCTCCAAATTGTTTTAAAGGAAATGCCGAATGCCGGATCGACAAATGTTGTGGCAAGAGTTGTAGAAGAAGAACAATTTTTATTAGCACATATTCAGCCTTGGGCATCATTTGGCTTTACGAAATGATGTTAGAAGAAGGGGTTAAGCCATTAGTAGATAGTGCTTAATCCCTTTTTATCGTTAGCAAGCAGTTGTTTTCTGAGCGATAGCTAAGGTGAAATTGACGAGAAAGGAGTAAGGATATGTTTGTATTAGCGATTGACGGTGGTGGAACGAAAACGTCAGCAGTAATTTGTGATGAACTGGGCAATGTTTATGCTAGAGTAGTAACGACTCGCAGTAACCCAACAGCTATGGGTATTCAAATTTTTAAGTCAACGATTCATGATATACTACAAAATTTGCAACAACAAAATCCGCAAGTATTTGCTGCTATCGATAGTTGTTTTGCTGGCATGGCTGGAGTTAAGGAGCTACAGGCTGAAGAAGTTGTAGAATCGATAGTACGTCAATACGTTCCTAAGACAGCTCATGTGATTGTTGATAATGATGCTCTAATTGCACTTTATGCAGGCACACTTGGGCAGGCAGGTATTGTGCAAATTGCAGGGACAGGCGCAATTACAATGGGCTACGATCGTGAGCAACGCTTTCATAGGGTTGGTGGCTGGGGTTATCTTTTTGATGATGAGGGCAGTGGCTATGATTTAGGTATTCAAGTGCTGAAGGCTATTTTTCAAAGCTATGATGGACGCGGAGACCCAACAGCTTTGACAGATGTAATATTGCGTTATTTTTCTGTAGAAAATGTACCACAATTAATAGAGTGTATATATGGAGAAGAGCATCCTCGGACAGCGATTTCACCGTTAAGTAAATATGCTTTTGATGCGGCAGAAGAAGGTGATCGTGTTGCTATTCAGATCATTGAGGATGCTTGTAAGAAATATTATGTGGCGATTAAAGCATGTTACTCTCATATGACTTGGGAGGAAGGGGACGTGCCTGTCGTATTAGTGGGTGGCGTTTTTAATAATGAAGCGTATTTTTTACCGAAATTACAGCAATTCGCACAGGCTGACGAGATACCATTGCAATTTATGGCACCAGTTTTACAACCGATCGGTGGGGCGGTAATTGCGGCTTTTAAGCAAATAAATGCCCAGCTCGGCTTAGATTTTGTGGCATGTTTCTCCAAAAATTATGAACAAGAATGATCGTGTTGAGACTAAAGGCAATTGGATGGCGATTTATTCAATTGCCTAAATTTTTTACTTTAAGCTGTAAACATTTAGATTTTTAGTGGCTTAATTCAAACTTTACATATTTAAAAAGTATTTTAACTTCTTTTAGTGGATGTCACGGAATCGGGAAGGGGTTACTAAAGGATGTTAGCCTAAAATCATTGCATTCATGTGATAACGGCTAATTGACCTGCATCACACCGCTACGCTTTCGCGCAAAAAACATCCGCAGGCTAAAGCACAAAGCCAATACCAGACGCATTGTTTATCTGTACGAAAGCGAAGCGACAGCAACGATTATGCCGAGGCATAATTGATTTAGTAGGAATACTTCATTTTTTTAGTTATAATTTTTACTTGATGAATATCGTAATAAAATGTAAGATAGGTTTGATTTTATCTTAGTATTTAACTAGGTTTACTAATAAAGTGATTAGTGGGTGTATTATCCATGATCACCAATCGGGCTTTAACGGGCAATGTATATTACTGCCAGTTAAAGCGTACTAAAAATTCAATAGACGGAGAGTGTAAGGATGTTACATCAATTTTCTCGTAATGAGCTCGCAATAGGAACAGAGGGACTCGAAAAATTAAAAAATACAACGGTAGCCATTCTTGGTGTAGGCGGTGTAGGTTCATTTGCTGCTGAGGCTTGTGCACGAAGTGGTATTGGCCGCATTATTTTAGTGGATAAGGATAATGTAGATATTACGAATGTTAATCGTCAATTAGTTGCCTATCTTTCAACGGTCGGAAAATCTAAGTCAGGTGTCATGAAAGAACGTATTGCTGATATTAATCCAGAATGTGAAGTAATTGATATGCATATGTTTTACACGGAGGAAACATATGAGGAATTTTTCGCACAGGGCATAGATTATGTCATTGATGCGAGTGACACTGTGATGTATAAAATTCATATTATGAAGGAATGTCTAAAGCGTAATATTCCGATGATATCTAGCATGGGTGCAGCCAATAAAATGGATCCAACTCGTTTTAAAATTGCAGATATTTCCAAAACGCATACGGACCCATTGGCTAAAGTAATCCGTACAAAATTACGTAAGGATGGTATTCATAAAGGAGTAACGGTTGTGTTCTCAGATGAGAGTCCTATTGTTGTTCGTCCAGATGTCGTAGAGCATGTCGGAAAACCGGATGCAGTTATCCGTAAAGCAAAAATGCCTCCATCTTCCAATGCCTTTGTTCCTTCAGTGGCAGGCTTAATTGCTGCCAGCTGGGTAGTGAATACAATCTTAAAAGATGTAAAAATTACACGTGTACAAGGCTAATACAACTTTGAAAAATCTGTTATGTCGATAAATATAACTTCTTTCAGCAATTATTTCTGTAGCGAAAGCGAAGCGTTAGCTACAAGTGTTTTTGTACCGAAAGAGTAGCGACAGGTCCAGAGAAGTATTCCACCTCTTTAGGTGGTGAGAGAATGCTGTTCTAAATCACTTTTCAGCGGGTACCCGAACATTCGCAGAAAGAAGTTAAGCCTCCGGCGGATGTCACTGAATAGGAAAGAAGTTACTGCGCTTTCGCACAAAAAACATCTTCTGGCCTAAGCACAATAGCCGATTTCGGACGCAATTATGCCGAGGCATAATTGCTTAAGTGAGGCGATAAATTCAAAAACTTTCATCGATAAATTAACAATAATTTTTTCGATAAGCTTAAATAATTTTTAGATAAAATAAAAGTGGAACGAAATCACCCTTAGTAATGGTGATTGGCCATTTTATGGAAGTAGCTGTCTCGTTTGAAGACAGCTACTTTTTCTATGTTACAATAGGAACGTTGTAAAAAAGGGATCTACGATATTTATTAGAATATCTATACAATTTATGTGGAAGAGACATATTACGACTCCTTCAACATTTGCTGTAGAACCTATAAAAGGAGGCGTTTTATTATGGAGCAAATCTATCAAATGGAATATAGGGGCTTAAATCTATTCGATGAAATTAGTACAGTAGAATTAGCTATTGATGAAGAAGGGCAAACAATTCACATTTTTGATGTTGGACAAGTTGTTAGTCCTATTTTTAATTTTGATGTTTCGGCCTACGAGCTATCAGATGGTTTTTATAAAATGGCGGATATACTTCGACATAAACGTATATTGACAAATCAACAGCCAGGTAATGAACTAACACTTAGTGAGTGGTTAATTACAAATACGGCCTATTTTTATATGCCACAAAAAAGAATAAAAAAATATGCTCAAGGAAGTATTATAGAAATTATTGATCGAACGAAAGAGCAATCTTTATTTGATGATTATGTACAAAAAATATAATTCTACCAAAATAGTTCGCATTCGGTGCTCAAAATGCTAATAATTCACTAAATTGTCTTATTTTTTTCATGTACCCACTTCTTTATTTAGTTTATTGCTATAATTTTAATAACTCCAATAGATAATAAAAAAGTTTGTTTGGATGTGCAGGACTGCCTAGGGGAGTAGGAATGACGTTTAGAAAACAAATGACAATATGGGAGAGTGGGAAAATGAAAATTCAAGTAATTCGTGATCATTTAGACATTGTAAAACTTCAAGAGAAAATGAATGATATTGTATTTGACTATTTGGATACATCTAATAATTATCCAAAGGCTATGAGAGAACTAAATCCTTTATATACACAAGCTACAACATTTTATAAAGAGTATTTAGACAATAGAGCGGGTGAATTACCAAATGCCAATACATATTGGCATTTGTTTATAGATTGCTGTGCAAAGCTATGCTACTTTTTAGCGGCATCAACGTATTATTCATCCAATGAGTTACAAAAAACACCTGAAAAAGTTGAGCAATTATTAACGATTGCTGCCTATTCTTTACCTAGCATTGACCAAGAAGAGAATGAACAATTATTATCGGCAATTTTTGCGCTTTATCGTGAAGTAGTAGGGGATGAAGAGAAAACATCATCATTACGAAATGCTGTGCTTGAACAAAAAGGTGCAGTCAAACAATGCTTACAACAATTAAAAGTATTTGTTGATAATGAAATGACGAAATAATTCAAGAGTGCTTGAACATTTTTTTAAAATAATATAGCAACTAGAATCTGCTTACTTTTTGCGGTTGATTCACCAATTCTTACAGTACTCTGCTTTGTGAGGGTGATTGGGTTTCAAGTTCTTAAAGTATTGCAGATTTTTTTTGTAAATGTTAATAGATTATTGTGCGAAGACCGTGAAGTCCGTTATTGTAGTGATAAAAAAGGACTTTTTACTTAAAAGGTATTTATAGATTTTTGTCGAAATATAGTTAAAAATTGCAAATCTATTTGCAAGCATAATGGCTCAAGCATCAATAGTAACGGAATTAACTATACGTTATGGTGATGATAAAGATTTATTCCATGCTGTATGAATTTATAGGAAAGGGGCAGTTCAATGTTAATAAACGGTATCGACATCGATTTGTCGAAATTAGAAAAACCGCTCTTATTAGTAAGTGAGAGTGAGGAACTTCTATTTCAACAGCTTATACAAGAAACACTTGAACATGAGCTTACCCAATATCAATTAGCCTTATCAACAAGGAAATCTATCTCATTAGTTAGGGATTTTTGGTTCGCTATGTATAAAGATCGAGAGAAATTATATATCAACAGCGGACATGCGCTCTTGTATCCAATTCGTTTAATCATATTCGAAGTTGTGACACAAGACGACTCCTTTAAACGTTTGTCGAAAAAATCTTTTGGAGATGAGTGTCTGTCACTTATTTATGCCATTGTCCTATTACAATTTGTCTTATTGTGGATAAAGGAACGTTTTAGTGATAACAAGGAAGTATATGAGTCATTAAAATTTTTATATAGAACAACTGATAATAATATAGATGATCAATCCTCTCCATCAAGAGAGCAATCAATTGGTCAAGCAATTGCTGTAAAAGCAATTCGTTCTGAAGTACGGGAGAACTCCCAGGAATTTGCTAGTCTACTCTATCAAACCTATAATTTTCTTCATTATTTACATGATATCGAAAAGGGCAAAGAGGAGAAAGAAACGACGAGACAGCCATCGATGAAAGATGTGGAAGATACATTGAACCGATTTTACGAAACACGCTACACAACAAATAAGGCAACCTTCACAGGATGATTGTTTAGTAGTCTGTCCTGTTTTTTTAGAGAAAGGGTAATAAGATAAAAAAATAAGGCGCTTCTTGTTAAAATTGAAGTGCCCTATTTTCATAAAAAAACGATCTTATATGTTTTTCAGTACTCTTATTACTTTTTATCCTTATGAAAAGATTTAAGCTTTTCGTAGATCCCTGCCATTCGTTTTTCTTCACCCGCAATAACAGGTTTATAAAATTCTGTGCCTACAAGCTCATCCGGTAAATATTGCTGGTCTATCCATCCACCAAATGTTCCGATGGGGCTGTTGTGGGGATATTGATAGCCTACATGACCTAAATCTTTTGCCCCTTCATAGTGAGCATCGCGTAGATGATGTGGAATATCGCCTGTTTTTCCTGCATGAATGCTGGCAATGGCGGCATCAATCGCTACAATTGCAGAATTGGATTTAGAAGCAAGGCACATTTCAATAATAGCACTTGCAAGCGGAATACGCGCCTCTGGTAGTCCTAGACGCTCTGCCGCTTGTACAGCCGCAAGCATATGCGGTCCTACTTCAGGGTTGGCAAGGCCTATATCTTCATAAGCCATAACTAGTAAGCGTCGACTAACAGCTACTAAATCACCTGTTTCCAATAAATGAGCTAAATAATACATTGCTGCATTCGTATCACTTCCACGAACTGATTTTTGTAACGCAGATAGCAAATTATAAAAATGGGATCCTTTTTTATCACCATAAACGCCAATTCTGCCAACAAGATGCTCAATGATATGATCAGCAGCGATTGTTTGACCGTCTACTTCATCACTTGCATAATAAATTGATTCAAGCAAAGTTAATGCCTTCCGTGCGTCACCATTAGCTGCTTCAGCAATTTGATTAATTTGATGATCTGTTAATATAAAGTGATATTTACCTAGCCCGCGTCTTTCATCAGAAAGTGCTTTTTTTATAAGCTCGATTATATTTTCGTTCGTTAAACGTTTTAGTTGATATATTTCTCCACAACGTGAGCGGATAGCGGGATTGACATCATGGTACGGATTTTCCGTTGTCGCTCCAATTAACACGATCGAGCCGTTTTCAACATGTGGCAACAAAGCATCCTGTTGTAATTTATTAAAACGATGAATCTCATCCAAAAAAAGAAGGACTTTTCCTGTGATTCTAGCTTCTTGTACAATATCCTCGACGTCTTTTTTACCAGCACGAGTAGCATTAAGCGCGAAAAAGGGGAGCCTCGAGCTTCCTGCTATGGCATTCGCTATTGACGTTTTGCCGATACCTGGCTCACCATATAGCAGCATGGATGGAACATGTTCATTTTGAATCATTTTATAAAGAGCGGTGTTAGGACCGATAAAATCCTGCTGTCCTTCAATTTCATCGAGGGTTAAAGGACGCATGCGATAAGCGAGTGGTTCATTATGCATTAAAATTCCCCCTTTCAACTGTTTTCAATGATTTTTGTTTTTTGTGCTTAGAATGAAGCGTTATATAGTATTTTACCTAATTATTTTAAGGTGCAATTAATAGTATATCATAACCTTCCGAGTGTATTTCCGAGTTCTTCGAGAGGAGATTATGATATACTGTTGGTAGTATTTTTGACTAGACTATTTGAGGGTGATAAAATGAAAATTTCTACAAAGGGCCGTTATGGTCTAACGATTATGATTGAATTAGCAAAGCATTATGGTGAAGGGCCTATCCCACTACGCAAAATTGCTGCTGAAAAGGATCTTTCTGAGGCATACTTAGAGCAGTTAGTTTCACCATTACGTAATTCAGGCTTAGTGAAAAGTGTACGCGGTGCATATGGTGGGTATATGCTAGCAAATCCACCAAGTGAAATTTCAGCGGCTAATGTTATTAGCGTGTTAGAGGGTCCAATTCAACCAGTAGAAGGTATTGAAAATGAAGAAGCACCTCAGCGAGAGTTATGGCTCCGCATTCGTGATGCTGTGAAAAATGTATTAGATACAACGACAATTGAGGATTTAGCTCAATATACTGAGGAAAATGTAGCGGAAGGCTATATGTTCTATATTTAAAATTAGGCTAAAGCACATCTCTCTACCCAAAGGTAGAGAGATGAGTCTTTAGCGCTTTTCGTACAAAGGAGTTTTCAACATGAATTCATATATTTATCTTGATCATGCAGCGTCATCACCAATGAATGACAAAGTAATAGACGCTATGACTACAGCAATGCAACAGGTTTATGGGAATGCATCAAGTATTCATGGGATAGGTCGAGAGGCACGTAAATATTTAGATAATGCACGTGAAATACTTGCCCAATCAATTGGTGCTCAGCCTGGAGAAATTATTATAACAAGTGGCGGAACAGAGGCGGATAATACGGCTATTTTTGGTACTGTTTATGCACGGGCTGCTGAAGGGAAGCATATCATTACCACACAAATTGAACATCACGCGGTGTTACATACTTGTGAAAAGCTTGAGCGAGATGGCTTTGATGTGACATATTTGCCGGTTGATGGGAATGGCCGTGTTTCTGTAGAAGATGTGCGAAATGCATTGCGAGAGGATACAATTTTAGTAACGATTATGTACGGCAATAATGAAGTTGGTACGATTCAACCGATTGCTGAAATTGGTGACTTGTTACGTAAACATAAGGCTATTTTTCATACAGATGCCGTTCAGGCATATGGTTTAGAGTCAATTAATGTTGCTGATCTCCATGTTGATTTACTAAGTGTTTCAGCTCATAAGATTAATGGTCCTAAAGGTATTGGTTTCCTATACCAAAAAGCTGGGACACCATACACTAGTTATGCATTTGGGGGAGCACACGAGAAAAAACGTCGTGCAGGTACTGAAAATGTGCCTGCAGTGATTGGTTTTGCGACTGCAGTGCAAATTGCAAATGAGTTGCGAGAAGAAAAGCGCGCACTATACAATCGCTTTAAGCAAATTTTGCTGGATGTTTTCACGAAAGAGAATCTAGCATTTCATATGAATGGAGATTTAGGTAATACGCTCCCACACGTTTTAAATGTAAGTTTTTCTGGTATGGAAGTAGAGTCATTCTTAGTAAATCTTGATATGGCGGGTATTTGCGTATCGAGTGGTTCTGCGTGTACTGCTGGTTCCATTGACCCATCACACGTTTTAGTTGCGATGTTTGGACAAGGGACAGAGGAATTACGTAACTCAATCCGCTTTAGCTTCGGTCAAGGTTTAACAGATGATGATGTACAACATGCCGCAGAAAAAACAGCAGCGATTGTAAAAAGATTAGCCAAAAAATAATTTATTAAAATTATACATTTAATGGAATTTGAATAAAAGAAAAGGTGACCAATTATGAAAGAAACACGTGACCCCTCACAAATTCGTGTTGTAGTCGGCATGTCGGGTGGGGTAGATTCTTCGGTTGCTGCATATTTGTTAAAACAACAAGGATATGAAGTAATCGGGATATTTATGAAAAACTGGGATGATACAGACGAAAATGGCGTTTGTACAGCTACAGAAGACTATGATGATGTTATTAAAGTATGTAATCAAATCGGGATTCCATACTATGCAGTGAATTTTGAAAAACAATATTGGGATAAGGTTTTCACATACTTTTTAGAAGAGTATAAAGCAGGACGCACGCCAAATCCTGATGTAATGTGTAATAAGGAAATTAAATTTAAAGCGTTTTTAGAGCATGCGATGAATCTGGGAGCTGATTATTTAGCGACAGGTCACTATGCTCGAGTTGATCGTAGTGGCGAAGGCGAAGTTAAAATGCTTCGAGGCATTGATAATAATAAAGATCAAACGTATTTCTTAAACCAATTATCGCAGGAACAATTATCGCATGTAATGTTCCCAATTGGACATATTGAGAAAAAAGAAGTCCGTAAAATTGCGGAGGAAGCTGGGTTAGCTACAGCGAAGAAAAAAGATTCAACAGGAATTTGCTTTATTGGAGAGCGTAATTTCAAAGAATTTTTAAGTCAATATTTACCGGCGCAACCTGGTAAGATGGAGACAATGGATGGTGTCGTAATGGGCCAGCATGATGGATTAATGTACTATACGCTTGGTCAACGTCATGGTCTTGGAATTGGTGGCGACGGTGAACCTTGGTTCGTGTTAGGGAAAGATTTGGAGCGCAATGTGTTACTAGTTGGTCAAGGCTTCAATAATGATTCGCTATTTTCAACTTCACTGACTGCTGTGAAAATGAGCTATAGTTCGACAAAAAAATTGCCCGGGAAATTTTCATGCACAGCAAAATTCCGTTATCGTCAAACAGACACACCAGTAGAAGTGGAAATTTTAGAGGACGGACGTACACATATTACGTTTGCTGAGCCAGTACGTGCGATTACACCTGGACAAGCTGTGGTACTATACGACGGTGAAGAATGTTTAGGTGGCGGTACAATCGACGAAGTATTTAAAAATAATGAAAAACTAACATATGTAGGTTAATTTGCAAAAAGATTGCTTATACTCTTTCCTAAAGCGTATAGAGTTTAGGCAGTCTTTCGCTACATAGAGATGAGGAATAACAATGGATTTTAACGAGCAGGGCATTCAAGCGTTTCAAGAAAAGCGCTACGAGGATGCTGCACAACTTTTTACACAAGCGATTGAAGCAGAGCCTGAAAACCCAATTGGTTATGTGAACTTCGGAAATCTTTTAGCGGTCTTAGAGGATACTGAACGTGCAGAACGTTTTTTTCAAAAAGCAATTACAGTTGATGAAACGGCAGCAACTGCTTATTATGGTTTAGCAAATTTATATTATAATGCGGAACGATATGCAGAAGCAGCAAAGCTTTATGAGCAAGCACTAAAACATAAAATTGAAGGCGCAGATGTGTATTATATGATGGGCAAATGTTTTGAGCGAATGGAAAATCCGAAGCTTGCACTGCCATACTTACAACGAGCTTCAGAGCTTGCACCAGAAGACACACAAATTCGTCTAGCATATGCCATCGTGCTATGTGCGCTAGAAATGTTCGAAGAAGGTAAAAAGGAATTAGACTATTTGATCGAACAGGATTGGAATAACGCAGATGCACATTATAATTTAGGTGTACTATATGCGGTATCTACTGAGCAAACAGAAGATGCTATGTACCACCTAAAACAAGCCTTTACATTACAGCCAGAATACGACCAAGCACGTTATATTTATGATATGATTGCTCAGCGATTTAACTAAAATAATTTGAAAGGATGCCGAAACTAGTTCAGCATCCTTATTTATTTTAGTCTTCGTCATCTTCTGAAAGATCATCAAATGGTAGTTGATATATATATTGTGCTAAATGTGCAATTGGAGTAGTTTCTAAAATTGATGATTCTGTGTCGTTCGCTTTTAGAATATTGATTTCTTTATTAAGTCGCTCCATTTTTCGATCCAACTCAGCTACTTGAATAGCAGCCTCCTTCAATTCAAAACGGATATGTTCAGGTACTTCCTTGTTGTATTTGTAATAGATTTTATGTTCAAGGCTGGCCCAAAAGTCCATTGCAATTGTACGAATTTGAATTTCGACATATACCTTTTCCATACGATCGGACATAAAAATAGGGATTTTTATAATAAGATGCAAGCTTTGATAGCCATTTCCCTTTGGATAGGCAATATAATCCTTTACATCCACAACTTCTATATCATTTTGTGCCTGTAGCATTGCACTCACTTTATATATGTCTTCTACAAAGGAGCAAGTGATTCGAACACCTGCAATATCACGAATATCTTCTCGAATCACTTCAATAGATGGCTCAAGGTTCTTTTTCTTGACCTTCAATAATATGCTTTTCGGTGATTTTACGCGAGTTGATAAATGCTCTATCGGGTTATATTCATGAATTAGCTTAAACTCTTCTTGTAAAATAGTTATTTTCGTCTCAATTTCCTGCAAGGCAAATTTATAGACTAAAAAGAAGCGTGTTAATTCTGTTTGTAAAGTTTGTAAAGTGGTTGCTTCAAGTTCATTTTTCATACTTCATAAAATCCTTTCTTTTAGTAGTAACTAAATTATTTAATATTCAATATTAGCTTAACAAAAATAGTTACTAAATAGAAATAAGGGCTCCGAATCTATGTATAATATTCTTGATTCATAAATTTACTTTGTAAAAACAAAAAAGGGGTATCTAGTCCCCTTAGTAATTAAACGACAATTTCAGCATTTAAGTTGTATTGTTTATTAAATTCAAATATTTTTAAATCGATATAAATACCAACATAAGGCTCTGTTTCTTGATTACATAAGAAGTCGCTTGTTGTTTTTATAGATGTTGAAAACGCAAGTAGCATTTGTTCATCATCTAGTTGTCTATGCAACGAAAGAGAATTATCCTTTGTAGTTACCTTGAAATTTTTACCCTCTATAATGCGTTCTAAATTTGTTTCTTGAAAAGGAAAAACATAATCCTTATATATTAACTTCACAATAACTCGCCTTTTTTGCAATAATTCACCACATCTGAATAAGGTAAATCTCCACCAAAAATTGAAAGAGCGCTACCGATTGTCACATGAAGTCTACCATTTGCGATATTTTCAAATTTTTTTAAGTCGTCCAAAGAACGAACCCCACCAGCATATGTTGTTGGAATTGTTGTCCAAGTGGCTAAATCATGCACTAAGCTTTCTTGCATACCGCCTTTTTTTCCTTCCACATCAACAGCGTGAATAAGTAGTTCATCACAGAAATTTTCGATAAATGCAATAGACTCGGCATTTACTTCAAAGTCACTAAACTTTGTCCATTTATCAGTAACAACAAACCATTTTCCATCGCGCAGACGGCAGCTTAAATCGATGACAAGATGTTGTTTACCAACAATCTGTACTAATTGCTTTAGTCGATCTAAATGAAGCTTACCATCATAGAAAATAAATGATGTGACAATAACATGGGTAGCTCCCGCATCAATATACTTATTTGCATTTTCCGTGGTGATGCCGCCACCAACCTGCAACCCTTGAGGATATGCTGCTAATGCTACTAATGCAGCTTCTTCGTTTCCATCACCTAGCATAATGATGTGACCACCTGTTAATTGATCTTTAGCAAACATTTTTGCATAATAACTAGAGTCATGATTTGAAATAAAGTTCTCGATAACTTCTTGATCTTTATGACCTAGTGTGCTGCCAACAATTTGTTTTACTTTGCCATCGTGTAAATCAATGCAAGGTCTAAATTCCAATAGTTTCACAATCCTTCCGTGCGACAAATTCACCTATATCATAGCATGGAAAGGATGATGAAAACCGTGAAATGTTTTTTATCAATACAAATTTAACTTCTTTCAGCAAATGTTTTATGTAGCGAAAGCAAAATGTCAGCTAAGAGAAGTCTCCCACCTCTATAAGTGGTGAAACAAGGGTTTTAATCCCTTTACAGCGGGTATTGAAACATCGCTGAAATAGAGGAATGCATGCTTAGAGCTTCACATCCTGTGAAAACGCCAGAATGACCAACATCTTGCCGCTGCCGCTTCGCTTTCGCGCAATAAACATTTGTTGTTTGTTGACCTAAAGTGAAGCGGATGTCACGAAATTATACCTAGGCATAATTGATTAAAATGGATTAATATTGATTGAAATTTATTGAATTCTCTTTTTAAACGATTTTTCACGTTATGGTGTGGTAAAATAATATGGTTGAAATGAACACGAAAGGACGAACCGAGAATGGCAGAAAACCTGGATTTATTTGAACTAAATAAATTTTTTATACTCGGACGCCCAATCGTCTCTATCTTCCATAATGCACAAAATATGTATTCGATTGTTCGTGTGAAAATTCAAGAGACCAACTTACAGTATGAAGATAAGGAAATAATAGTTGTTGGATATTTTCCGCCGTTACAGATGGATGAACAATATCGTTTTACTGGTTTATTGAAACAACATCCAAAATATGGTGTGCAATTTCAAATTGAGACATTTACAAAGGAAGTACCAGCAACAGAGCAGGGCATTATTCATTACTTATCGAGTGATTTGTTTGTTGGAATCGGAAAAAAAACTGCTGAAACAATCGTAGAGAAATTAGGAGCAAATGCGTTACGTCTTATTTTAGAGGACCCAAATGCTCTTGATGCTGTGCCTCGTTTATCTGCTGAAAAAAAAGAGGTTATCCATCGTACCATTGAACAAAATCTAGGCTTAGAACGAGTGATGATCCAACTTAATGAATGGGGTTTCGGACCACAGCTCGGCATGAAAATTTACCAAACATATCGAACAGAGGCCGTTGAATTATTAACTGAAAATCCATATCGCCTGATTGAAGATGTAGAAGGTGTTGGTTTCTTTCGTGCCGACGAGCTAGGTGCAAAATTAGGAATTACTGGCAATCATCCAGACCGTATTAAGGCGGCGATTTTACATACTCTAAATACAGCAGCTTTATCGGATGGGCATGTGTATTTAGATGCAGAAAATGTTTTACCACTAGTAAAAAATATGCTTGAGCAAAGCCAACGAGAGGAAATTCCCTTTGAGATCATTTCTAAAGCTTGCATCGAATTGCGCGAGGAAAGTAAAATTTGCGGGGAAGAAACAAGGCTATATTTACCATCTCTATATTTCTCAGAAGTAGGAATTGCATCAAAAATATTAGCTTTAATCGAACGTAACAATAAGGCTGAACATTTTAGTAAGGACGAAATACGTAAAGCGATTGGTGAAACAGAAGAATTTCTTAATGTCACATATGCTGAAACGCAAGCGAATGCGATTGAACAAGCACTAAATTCCGCCGTTATGATTTTAACTGGTGGACCTGGGACAGGTAAAACAACTGTTGTTCGGGGTGTGGTAGAAGTGTATGCAAAGCTACATGGATTATCAATGAACCCGAAGGAATATGCACAAAAAGAAGAACCTTTTCCGATTATTTTATGTGCTCCAACAGGACGTGCAGCCAAGCGTCTATCGGAATCGACAGAACTTCCAGCAATGACAATTCATCGGTTGCTAGGCTTTACAGGTCAGGAAAAAGAGGAAGAAACTGAGCGTGAGGTAACAGGAAAACTCATTATTGTAGACGAAATGTCGATGGTCGATACTTGGCTCGCGCATCAACTATTAAAATCCTTGCATGAGGATGTACAAGTCGTTTTTGTAGGAGATCAAGATCAGCTTCCACCAGTAGGACCAGGACAAGTGTTAAAGGATTTGTTGGCATCCGGGCAAATACCTACTGTGGAATTGACAGATGTTTATCGACAAGCAGAGGGCTCAACGATTATTGAGCTTGCTCATCAAATTAAACGTGGTAATATCACAAATGACCTAACATTAAAAACGTCTGACCGTTCATTTATTAAAGCCTCCCCAGATCAGGTAGCAAGCGTTGTCACTCAGGTTGTGAAAAGTGCGGTTGTGAAAGGTCAAGAAATCCGTAATATCCAAGTGTTAGCACCTATGTACAAAGGTCCAGCAGGAATAGACAATTTAAATAAAATGATTCAAGAACTTATTAATCCAAACGATACTGGTACTAGAAAAGAGCTCGTTTTTGGTGATGTCACATATCGCATAAAGGACAAAGTTTTACAGCTTGTCAATCAACCAGAAAGCAATGTTTTTAATGGTGATATGGGTGAGGTAATTAGTATTATTAAGGCAAAGGAAACAATTGAGAAACAAGATTTGCTTGTTGTGTCATTCGACGGTATTGAAGTAACTTATCAACGAAGTGATCTCAATCAATTGACACTTGCCTACTGTTGTTCTATTCATAAATCGCAAGGCTCTGAGTTCCAAACAGTTATTATGCCGGTTGTACGAGGTTATTCTAAAATGCTGCGTCGTAATTTGTTATATACAGGTATTACGCGTGCTAAAAATTTCTTAATTTTATGTGGCGAGCCGGATGTGCTAGCAGATGGCTTACAGCGTACGGATGATTTACAGCGCTTTACGTCTCTCCGTGCAAGACTCAATCCAATGGAAATTGTAGAGGTAGAAACGATTCCATTAAACGAAGATTTACAACAAGAAAAACAATCCATTGATTTCAAACTAACGGTAGAAACAGAACCATATATCCATCCATTGATTGGAATGGAGGGTGTCTCGCCGTATGATTATTTAGATAAATGAGTTAATATCATAAATTTAATCCCTTTAGCACCAAGAGTTCTGAAACAATAGATTGGGCACCTCCTCAATAAGATCTTGGAAAATATGATTTATGAAATTAATACCAATAAACTTTTATTGGTTGGAAAATCGTCTAATGATTGCAGTAAAAGATAATTAAAAATTTTTTGAGGTGAATAAATTGAAACGCTTATTATTATTGCTTCTATTCATGATGCTATTACCTTTTGCAGAAAAAGCATATGCAAAAAATACTGTCATCCAAATGAATGAGGAAGCAACTGTCTTTGATAATCGTTCAGGCTCACTAATTCAGGTGGGGACATTATCTGCAGGACAAACTTTTGAAGTAACAAAAGATTATGGAGCCAATTGGTGGCAAATTCGTTGGGCTGGTTATTATGGTTATGTTGAAAAACGTTATACAACCGTTGTTCCAGCAACAACTTATAAAAACACAGTCCCAACTGTTGCTAAAATAACGGATTATATTGTCGCAACAAAGGTTGCACCGATTTACGATAATACTGGCAGTAAACTTGTTCAATTTGCTACATTGTCAGAGGGAGTTCGCTTCCCTATATTTAGCGGAATGGGTAATTGGTATGGAATTGCTGTGAACGGACGCTTAGGCTACGTACATAGTAATTTTGTAGTGAAAGAAAAAGGTCAAAATTCAACAAATACAAATACAAATACAAATACAAATACCACAAAGCCTGTTGAAGGACCAACTACAACTCCTCCTCCTCCTAGTAAACAAAATGGCTATATAGAGGCGTTAGAAAACGTAATGCTTTATGATTTCCGCCGTGAAGAAGAGATGGCTATTGCTACGTTAATAAAAGGGCAACAGCTAGAAGTTGTAGATTCAATGGACCCAATATATGTTCAAGTTCGTTGGGGGAAATCATATGTTTATGCCGAAAAATCAAAGGTGAAATTTTTAAATACTCCTTCATATAAAAATGTTGGTAAGGACAATGACATGAAAAATGAGTATTTCATCCCTACTTCTGCAAACAGTGAGATTTATGATAATAAAACAAAAGCGATGCAGCCATTTGCTAAACTAGATACAAATCGCCGTTATCCGATATTGCGGAAAGAAGGGGCTTGGTACGTAACAGTACTTGGCGGCCGTGAAGGATATATCCATAGCTCTAAAGTAGCGATTGATCGTGGCGTTCCAGTAATGATGTATCATCATGTATTAAAAGAGCATGAGCTTGGGCGTTTCAAAAATTTAAGTACTACGGTAACAGATGTTCAATTTACAAAAGAAATGCAGTATTTAAAAAGTAAAAACTACGAAACCATTACTGTAGATGAATTATGGCGTTTTATGCGCAATGAAATTACACTGCCTGCCTATTCAATTGTTTTGACTTTTGATGATGGCCTATTGTCGACACGTGAATATGCGTATCCTGTACTTAAAAACAATGGCTTTAAAGCTACACAATTTTTAATTACGTCCCGTAATGAAAGTGCGAAAGATGGGCAAATTTTTAATTATAATGATTTACAGCCCCTTTCACGTCAAGATATAACAAATATGCAAGATGTTTTTGCGTTTGATTCACACACTTACAATTTACATGTTTTAGAAGGGAATAAAGGCAAAATGCTTCTAACCCCTTATCGTGAGGTTGTTCAGGATTTACAGCGTAGTATAGCAATTATTCCGAATGCTAAGGCTTTTGCTTATCCGTTTGGGCAATATAATGCGAATATCATTAATGCGGTAAAGGAAGTTGGATTCACAATGGCATTTTCAACGAAGCATGGCTATAACAATCCGTACGATGATGTCTATCAAATTAAACGCTTATCTAGTAATCAACAAACAACAAATGCGCAATTCCAAAAAATGGTTCTCCCATACGCGCAGTAAAATTTATAAAACCCGATCAATTCTGAATTGATCGGGTTTTTTGTGCGATTTTTTAACTTCTTCCAGCGGGTGTCCAAACATCTGCTGCTGACGCTTCGCTTTCGCGCAAAAAACATCTGCTGCTGCCGCTATGCTTTCGCGTGGCAATTGATTTAGTGAATACCAACTAAATGATGTTTAACGACTTCATATGCTTGGCAAACATTTTTAAATTGATCTTTTTCTTTGGCAATCATATCTGAAGCAATAGAAAATAAAAGATTTTCTTCATTATGATCCTCCATTTTATTCATTAAAGCAGCTTCCATTTCCGCAACATATGAGACGATTTGTTTATTCATATATATTCTCCTTTTATAAAAAGATGTTTTTGTTTTGGTTACGAAGCTATCTTACACCTACATATACAAAAAATCTAGCGAATCTGTACTAGTTGAAAAGGACTTTTTTGTGAATGTGTCGCAAAATTGAACTCGTTTAAAAAGTGCTAATTGAAATCGGTTTTATCTAAAGTAACTGAAAATCGTGCAATAATTGCAGACTTTTAACTGTATTTAAAAAGTAATACAGTATAGAGAAACTGAGGGTTTGCTATAATACAGTTGCCGTAATTGGAACCTAATATTAGGGAAATTCATATACTAATCAAGTATAAAAACATTTGTAACGTTTAGGGGTGACTGCATGCCAGTAATTACAGGAAAACAATATATTGACCGTATTGACGCTTTACAAACTTATATTTCGATTGATGGGAAAGTTGTCACAGGGAAGGTGTCTGAGCATCCAGCGTTTAAGGGAGTAATGCAGAGTCAGGCAAGGCTTTTTGATTTACAAAATGAAGAGGCATTGTTTGAAAAGATGACATATGTTTCACCAACAAGTAATAAGCGTGTAGGTATGTCTTTCCTTCAAGCGGTCACAGTCGATGATCTCGTGAAAAGACGTAATGCAATACGAGAGTGGGCATTATGCAATAATGGCCTTATGGGGAGAAGCCCGGATTACATGAATACGACATTAATGGCGCTAGCATCAGTAGCAGAATATTTGAAAGATAAGCCAAATTGCTTCCCGCAGCATTTGTTAAAATTTTATGAGTATGCTCGTGAGAACGATTTGACGATGACACATACATTTATCGAGCCACAAGTAAACCGTCAAAAATTTTATTTTGAAGATGAAGATGTAACAATTGCTGCTAAAATTGTAGATAAAACGAGCGAGGGATTAGTAATTAAAGGTGCGAGATTACTAGCGACACAGGGAGGAATTACAGATGAACTCCTTGTCATATCAACAAATGGTTTTGATGAAGGAAAAGGCTTTGCTTTCTCAATCCCAAGTAATACAAAAGGTTTAAAGTTTTTATGTAGGCAATCATTTGTCGGAGGGGAATCGGTTTTTGATTATCCATTAAGTAGTCGTTACGAGGAAATGGATGCAATCGTTGTGTTTGATAATGTTGTAGTGCCGTGGGAACGCGTCTTTTATTATGAGAATGTGGAAGTTGCCAATAATTTTTTGAACGTAAGTGGTTTTCAAACATATGGTTTACATCAAGTTCTGACACGTCAAATTGCTAAAACAGAATTTGTCTTAGGTGTTGTACAGTCAATTGTAAATACG
Source organism: Lysinibacillus sp. NPDC086135 (assembly GCF_044746345.1). Taxonomy (NCBI): domain Bacteria; kingdom Bacillati; phylum Bacillota; class Bacilli; order Caryophanales; family Bacillaceae; genus Lysinibacillus; species Lysinibacillus sp. NPDC086135. The sequence goes on from NZ_JBIVCA010000001.1 coordinate 501,863, forward strand.
ATAAATATTGGCGGATATCAACATGTGCAGCAAAAGGTCGTGGATATCATCGTGACATTAGAAACGATGAAGGCCTTACTGATAAAGTCTGAAGTAGAAGCAAAAAGAGATGAATTTGGTTTTATAAGACCTGATCTTCCAACAGTACAAGTAGCTATTCAGATGTTCCCTAAAGTATATCCGACCTTTACAGAAATTATCCAGTTACTTGGCGCAAGCGGATTAATGTCCATTCCAAGTGAAAAAGCATTTACTGCGGATGACGGCGACCTTGAGCATTATTTACAGTCTTTTCAGGATGGTGGAAAGGAGCGCGTCAAAAAATTCCGCCTAGCTTGGGATTTAACGATGAGCAGCTTTGGTACAAGACAAACACTATATGAGCGCTTTTTCTTTGGGGACTCAGTTCGTTTAGCCAGCGCACTTTATAATTCTTATAATAGAGAAGAATTCGTTAATCGGGTAGAAAACTTTTTGAAAAATAATCATTAATTTTAGTGGGCAACTGTTTAAAGATTTTTAAAATTCGATGTTCCGTTTGACAGTTGTCACACTATGCATTATGATTTACAGGAACTATAAAAATAACAATCCCTTCGTTAGGTGAGGCTCCTATGCTGGAGATACGCTACTGCCCAAAAATGTCGAGAGACGCCAATGGGTCAACAGAAATCATCGAAATAAGGTGTTTTTTAACGTAGCTGGTGTAATCCCTATGCCGCATAGTGCTAAAACTCAACGTTTGAAGGAAGAAAGCAGAGTAGTTTTTTAACTATGCTGTTCTTTGATACGTGTATTCAACACGCCTTCATTCGTTGAAGGTGTGTTTTTGTTATTTAAGGAAGGTGATGAGAAATGGATAGTGGCCCTGAACCGAATACGAAAATGTTAGGTAGTAGTGAAGAATTAAGGATTGTCGATTTCTTATCGCCAAAAACGAATGGGTATTGATGAGAAACGCTTCTAAAACAAGCTAAATTATAATCAATAACGTCACCTATTTGTTTTCCTTAAATAATTAAACATGAGGTGAAGAACAATGATAAAAATCCATTATTTTAAAAAAGGAAATAGCGCAGTACAACATAATTTTGAGATTAAAGAATTTAATCATAACCTCCATGCTGAGGATTTGTTATGGGTTGATTTATATGCATACAATTACAACGACTTGAATGATATAGCTGAAATATTTGGTTTTCATCCATTAGCAGTTGAGGACTGTCTTAATGAAGGTTCACGTCCTAAAATGGATAATTATGGGGAATATAAATTTTTTGTTTTCCATGCACCAATTTATAATGAAAAAAGCAGCAATGAAATAACAACAGTAGAGTTAAACATTTTTATGGGTCCTAACTATGTTGTAACGGTTCATAAACAAAAACTTAAATGGCTAGGTCATATTGAGAATGTGTGTTTAAATAGTACAAAGTATTTAGATAAGGGTACCGATTTTCTATTGCATACAATTATCGATGGCATTACGGATGAATACTTCCCAGTTTTAGAGCGAATTAGAGCACGGATTGATGAGCTAGAAGAAGAAATATATGATTATGAACCAAAAGAAGTTACGGAAGAATTCCTTGCACTAAAAAGAACTATTATTTTAATTCGACAAGCAATTATGCCCCAAAAAAGAATTTTTTCAAATAGTAATGGACAGTGGAAATTTGAAATTCGTGAGGAAAATATACCTTTCTATAAAGATTTAAATGATCATCTAGAACGAATTGTAGAATCAACAGAAACTTATAGAGATTTAGTAAACAGTACTTTGGATACGTATTTTTCTATTATAAGTGGTAAATCAATAGAAAAGCTCAATTTATTAACGGTCATTTCAACTATTATGTTACCTTTATCAGTCATTACAAGCTTTTTCGGAATGAATGTTCCGTTACCATATCAAAATTCTCCAATAGCGACAATCATAATTACTGTGTTTCTAGTCGTTTTTACTTGGGGAATGTGGGCTTATTTTAAAAAAATGATTGCTTAGTTATGATTAGCAATTATAGTGCCAATTGACAGAAGAACATATTTTTTTTATAATTCTCGTTAGAAAATAGTAAAATACGATGATGGAAAAAGTACGTATTTGTGCGTGTAAAAGAAAGGGATTTCTTGGCTGAAAAAATCCTCACAATAGCAAATACCGAAAGCTACTCCAGAGTGCAGTTAATCCCTGCCGTTCACTTACGTTACAAGTGCTAAAGAGGTAAGTATACTTTTACTTACAACTAGGGTGGTACCGCGAGACAAATCACAAGTCCTCGTCCCTTTTTTGGGATGTGGGCTTTTTTATGTTTATCTGCGTGAAAGCTTACGCCAAGGCAAAATTGATTTGCGGATTCATTTCGTGATTTTACAAAACATATAGGGAGGAACTTTTCAAATGAAAGCAGTAGAAATTCGTCGCATGTATTTAGAATTCTTTAAAGAAAAAAGTCATCATCATGAACCATCAGCACCACTTGTGCCAATCAATGACCCATCATTACTTTGGATTAACTCAGGTGTCGCAACACTTAAACCATATTTCGATGGTCGTATCATTCCTGAAAATCCACGTATTACAAATGCACAAAAATCAATTCGTACAAATGATATTGAAAACGTAGGTAAAACGGCTCGACATCATACATTTTTCGAAATGCTAGGTAACTTCTCAATTGGGGATTACTTCAAAAAAGAAGCTATTCATTTCGCCTGGGAATTTTTAACGGACAAAAAATGGATGGGCTTTGACCCAGAGCTTTTATCTATTACGATCCATCCTGAAGATCAAGAGGCGTATGACGTTTGGCATAACGAAATTGGTATTCCTGAAGAGCGTTTAATCCGACTTGAGGGGAACTTCTGGGATATTGGTGAAGGTCCATCTGGTCCTAACTCAGAAATTTTTTATGACCGTGGGGAAGAATACGGTTCAGATGAAAATGATCCAGAAATGTACCCAGGTGGTGAAAATGAACGTTATCTTGAAATTTGGAACTTAGTGTTCTCTCAATTCAACCATAATCCTGATGGTACGTATACACCACTTCCAAAACAAAATATTGATACTGGTATGGGGCTAGAGCGTATCGTATCAGTTGTTCAAAATGTTCCAACGAACTTTGATACTGATTTATTCATGCCGATTATTGAAAAAATTGAGCAGTTAGCGAATCGCAAATACAAACGTCCAGGTGAAGTAGCACTAAGTGAAATCTTCGGTTCGGAAGAGGATATTAATACACCATTTAAAGTTATCGCTGACCATATCCGTACAGTGGCGTTTGCCATTGGTGACGGTGCTCTTCCTTCAAATGAAGGTCGTGGTTATGTATTACGTCGTTTACTACGTCGTGCAGTGCGCTATGCAAAACAAATCGGCATTGAAAAGCCATTTATGTTTGAATTAGTACCGACTGTTGGTGAAATTATGAATGATTTCTACCCAGAAGTAACGGAAAAATGTGAGTTTATCCAACGTGTTATTAAAAATGAAGAAATTCGCTTCCATGAAACATTAGACGGTGGTCTTGCTATCTTTAACGAAGTAGTAGAAGCTCAAAAAGCAGCTGGCCATGACTATATTCCAGGTGCAGATGCATTCCGATTATATGATACTTATGGTTTCCCAATCGAATTAACAGAAGAGTATGCAGAAGAAGTAGACATGAAGGTAGATCATGAAGGCTTTGAAGCAGCAATGGAAGAACAACGTGAACGCGCACGTGCAGCTCGTCAAGATGTGGATTCTATGCAAGTACAAAACGAAGTGTTAGCAAACTTGACGGTTGCGAGTGAATTTGTTGGTTATGATACATTAACGACAAATACAGAAATTGCAGCGATCATTGTCAACGGGCAAGTGTCAAAGGTAGCATCTGAAGGGCAAGAAGCATTAGTTATTTTAGCTAAAACACCATTCTATGCTGAAATGGGTGGTCAAATAGCGGATAGCGGTGTTATTTCTAATGATAACTTTACTGCTATTGTAAAAGATGTACAAAAAGCTCCAAATGGTCAGCCGCTTCATACTGTACTTGTAGAATCTGGCGAAATGCAAGTTGAAGATGCAGTGAAAGCAGTAGTTAGCCGTGAAGAACGTAATTTAATTATTAAAAACCATACAGCAACACATATTATGCAACGTGCGCTAAAAGATGTACTGGGCGACCATGTTAGCCAAGCAGGATCATATGTAGGACCTGATCGCTTACGCTTTGACTTCTCTCACTTCGGACAAGTGACAAAAGAGGAATTACAACAAATTGAACGTATTGTAAATGAAAAAGTGTGGGATGATATAGAGGTTGTTATTGAAGAAAAAGGCATCGATGAAGCGAAAGCTATGGGAGCAATGGCGCTATTCGGTGAGAAATATGGCGATATCGTTCGCGTTGTTTCAATTGGTGACTACTCTATTGAGCTTTGCGGTGGTATTCACGTAAAACGTTCTTCTGAAATTGGTTTCTTCAAAATTGTTTCAGAAGGTGGTATCGGTGCAGGTACACGTCGTATCGAGGCTGTGACGGGTAAAGTTGCTTATGAAGCAGTAAAAGAGGAAGAAGCTCTATTAAACGATGCTGCAGCATTATTAAAAGCAAATTCAAAAGATATTGTGACAAAAGTACAAGCGTTACAAGCTGACTACAAAGATTTACAACGTGAAAATGAGGCATTATCACAAAAAATCGCGAATGCACAAGCAGGCGCAATTGTGGATGCAGCGCAAACTTTTGGGGATGTAACTGTTTTATCTACTAAAGTTGAGGCGAAGGACAATAATCAACTTCGTCAAATGATGGACGACTTGAAAGCAAAAATGCCTAAAGCTGTTATCGTTCTTGGTGCTGTCGATGGCGAAAAAGTTATGCTATGTGCTGGTGTAACAAAAGATTTAGTTGGTGGTAATTACCACGCAGGAAATATCGTAAAAATGGTAGCTGAAGCATGTGGTGGTAAAGGTGGCGGTCGTCCAGATATGGCGATGGCAGGTGCGAAAGAAGGGTCAAAACTTGATGAAGCACTACTTTCTGTGTATGATTATGTTAAATCCATTTAATTAATCCGCCAAAACATGTTATAATAAAGAGAAATTGGAGATGAGCTTTTGCACATCTCCTTATTTCTGAAAGCGAGGTGCTGGTCATGAGTTCATTTGATCAAACTATGAAATTTAATTTTCCAGAAGAATCAATGGAACAGGAAGTCAAGCAGGTAATGTTGAAAGTACATTCTTCATTAGAGGAAAAGGGATATAACCCTATCAATCAGATTGTCGGTTATTTACTTTCTGGTGATCCGGCGTATATTCCTCGCCATCAGGATGCTCGTAATTTAATTCGCAAGCTTGAGCGTGACGAAATTCTAGAAGAGCTTGTTAAGTTTTATATTAAAAAGAACAACGAGGACTAGAAATGAGAATTATGGGATTAGACGTTGGGTCAAAAACCGTTGGCGTTGCTGTTAGTGATGCTTTAGGGTGGACGGCCCAAGGTATTGAAACCGTAAAAATTGATGAAGCTAACGGCGAGTTCGGCATTGATCGTATAGCCGAGTTAGTAAAGGAGTATGCTATAACAGAATTTGTAGTAGGATACCCGAAAAACATGAATAATACGGTGGGACCTCGTGGTGAGGCTTCTGAAAACTATAAAAAGCTTTTAGAAGAAACATTTTCACTACCGGTCAAGCTTTGGGATGAGCGTTTAACGACGATGGCTGCAGAGCGTATGCTAATCGAAGCAGATGTGAGTCGCAAAAAGCGTAAGCAAGTCATTGATAAAATGGCTGCTGTGATGATTTTACAAGGCTACTTAGATAGCAAAAATTAATTGATGAGGTGACAACTACATGGCACACGAGCATAACCATGAAGAAGAATTACACGTACAACACATTACAGTGATTGACGAGAACGGAAATGAACAGCTTTGTGAAGTAATCCACGTACATGAATCAGCTGAATTTGGCAAATCATACGTATTTTACTCTATGGTAGGCGCAGAAGAAGATGAGGATGGCTCTGTAGAAATCTTCGTATCTTCATTCGTTCCATCTGAAAATGGTGAAGATGGTGAATTAACACCAATCGAAACTGAAGCAGAGTGGGATTTGGTAGAAGACGTATTAAACGCTTTAGAGGATGAAGACGAAGAATAATCATCGTTCTTTATAAGTGTGGAACAAGGATGGCACCAAGCACTCCTTGTTCCTTTTTTACTTTAGGAAGAATGAAGCTATGAGGTTGTAAGACGAGTTGGTGAGAATTATATCTTTTTAAGGACTCGCTTCAAAATTTGAACCATAGTTAAAAGGAGGACATTGAATGAACGAGGAAACGCAAGAATTTCTTATAGTAGGGGAAAATGGTAAGGAGCAAAAGTGTCGTGTTGTCTTCACCTTCGATGCAGATGAAAAATCATATGTATTGTTTTCGTTAATCGACGAAAATGGTAATGAAATTCCTGGAGACATTTCTGCTATGACATTTGATTATGATGATAACAATGGAGAAATGACAAATTTACAGCCTGTAGAAACAGATGCAGAATGGGAAATGATTAATGAGGTAGTCCTGACACTTCTAGACGAATTCGAAGAAGAGCCGCAACTATTTACAATAACAGATGAGGATGGGGCAGATCAGGTCTGTGAGGTTATTCATACATTTTCATCAGAACAATTTGGTAAATCCTACGTACTTTATGTTCTGGCAATGGACGAGCCAATAGAGGAAAGAGATATTTTTGCTTCACAATATGTATCTGGAAATGACGGAACGATTGATGAATTATTACCGATTGAAACAGATGAAGAATGGGCATTTGTTGAAGATGTATTAAATGAATTATAATTAGAACTCTCCGAGTGGTAAAATACTGCTCGGAGTTTTTTTTATGACAAAGCTTGTAGAGTATTAATAAAGAATTTCTATCTCGTATGTAAAAATATTCTATCTGGAAACTGAATTCATGTAACTTCGAGCTAATTTAGTTGTTCTTGTAGATAAAACGGAAATTTATGCTTTTTGTATTATCTGAATTTTTAAATATTAAGCATTGACCAATTACGAGTAAACAGATAAGATTTGTTTTAAATTAAAACAAGTCAATTAATTCGAAAAGGGGGAAATCGAATGAGGACAATATGGGGACTACTAGTTGGTGTATTCATAATAGGCTTGCTGGTAGGTTGCACAAACAAAGGAGAAGCGAGCAAAGATGAAACAGTAACGTTAAAGGTGGGGGCAGCCAATGTGCCACATGCGGAAGTACTAGAGTATTTAGCAAAGGATCTTGAGAAAGATGGTGTGAGATTAGACATTACCATTTTAAAAGATGCTGTTCAAACAAATCAGCAAACGGCAGATGGTGAACTACATTTTAACTTTTTTCAACACATTCCATTTTTAGAACAAACGAATAAAGAAAGCCATTTAGATTTAGTGAGTGTAAAAGGAATTCATATTGAACCATTTGGTGTGTACGCCAAAAAAATTAAAAATATTAATGAATTACCGCAAAACGCAAAGGTTTCCGTCCCAAATGATGTCGTCAATTTCTCTCGAGCTTTACTACTATTTAAAAATAATGGACTAATTGAATTAGATAAAACAAAGGAAAACGATTATACAGTTGAGGATATTACAAAAAATGAAAAAAATATTCAATTTATCGGTGTTGAATCTCAGTTACTGACCCGTTCATTAGATGATGTAGACGCATCGGCTATTAATACGAACTACGCCTTAGAAGGGGGCTGTAATCCTATGAAGGATGCTCTTATTATAGAAGGTCCTGAATCGCCATATGTCAATATTATTGCGACGACAAAAGAAATACAAAATGATCCAGCGATTCAAAAAGTCGTTAAACGGCTAACAAGCGAAAAGGCGCGTACCTTTTTTGAAGATCAGTATAAGGGGGCTGTCGTCCCAGCATTTTAACTTTTTTCAGCAATTGAAAACGGCAGTTACCATTTTTTTCCGTAGAGAAAGCGAAGCGTCACTACATCCCTGAAATAGAGGAACTCGGTCTAAGAACGCCACGTCCTGTGGCAATTTATCTACAAAAACATTTGTTGGCCTAAAGCTCCGGCGGATGTCACGGAATTATGTCGAGGCATATTTGATCTTAAAGTCGAGAGTAGTCTAAATGAAATGCTTAGGAGGTAGACGTGAAATGATTGAATTTATCGAAATGACAAAGGAATTTCAGGTAGGAACAACCGTTGTAACGGCATTAAATAACATTAATTTAACGATTCAAAAGGGTGATGTTTTTGGTGTTATAGGCTTTAGCGGTGCTGGCAAAAGTACATTAATACGGACAGTAAATTTATTGGAGGAACCAACATTTGGTCGCGTTTTTGTGAATGGCAAAGAGCTGACAACATTAAGCAAAAAGCAGCTGCGCGAGGAAAAGAAAAATATCGGTATGATTTTCCAACATTTCAATCTTCTTCGCTCAAAAACTGTCTTTGAAAATGTTGCGATGCCTTTAGTATTAAGTGGCGTAAAAAAATCAAACATTGAAGGTCAAGTAAGGGAGGTTTTGTCGTTTGTCGGTTTACAGGACAAAGCCGAACGCTATATCGATGAGCTGTCAGGTGGACAAAAGCAGAGAGTGGGCATTGCTCGTGCACTTGTCACAAAGCCAGCGATACTATTGTGTGATGAGGCGACCTCTGCTCTTGACCCGCAAACGACTAAATCTATATTAGAGCTACTAAAGCGAGTAAATATTGAGTATGGTATTACCATTTTAATGATTACGCATGAGATGGAAGTCATAAGGGATATTTGCAATCGTGTAGCTGTTATGGAAAACGGAAGAGTTATTGAAACAGGCAATGTACTTGAAATTTTTTCTGCACCGCAAGAGGAGACGACTAAAAACTTTGTACAATCGGTAGTTCGAGATGACATTCCACAATCTGTCTACGAGCAATTAAAAACGATAGATCAATCAAAAAAGATTTATAACCTGAAATTTATAGGTGTAGACGTTAGGCAACCAGTTATCTCACAAGTAGCGAAAAAATTTGATGTCGATGTCAATGTACTGTTTGGCAATATTACAGAGCTACAAGGGATTCCCTTTGGTAATTTAATCGTTGAGCTAGTTGGCTCAGACAAAGAAATAGAAAAGGCACATCAATTTATTCAAACGAAAGATATTCAAACAGAGGAGGTTGTTGCACATGAAGGTGAGCTCGCAAATCATTATCGACGCAGTGCTAGATACGCTGTACATGGTTAGTATTTCGTTATTTTTTGGAGCTGTTTTGGGCTTTATTTTAGGGATAACTTTAGTTGTGACGAGAAAAGGGCATATTCTTGAAAATAAAATAATCTTCTCAATCATCAATCCAATCGTCAACACCCTGCGCTCCATTCCGTTCATTATTTTGCTAGTTGCTATCATTCCATTTACACGCTTGCTCGTTGGCACAGCAATAGGAACAACAGCTGCTATTGTACCGCTTGTCTTGCATATTGGCCCATATATATCAAGATTAATAGAAAATTCATTACTGGAAGTAGATGAAGGCATTCTTGAAGCAGCGAAGGCAATGGGTGCCTCTCCGCTTCAAATTATTCAAAAGTTTTTGCTACCTGAAGCCTTCCCCTCTTTAATATTAAGTGTTACGACTGCAACAATTGGGCTTATTGGAGCTACTGCAATGGCAGGGGCAGTTGGGGGCGGTGGCCTTGGTGATGTAGCCATTACTTACGGCTATCAACGCTTTGACAATGTAACGATTTTAGTAACAGTGGTGATTTTAGTAGTACTAGTACAAATCATTCAAAGTATAGGAAATAGTCTTGAGAAAAAATTACGCAGAGTGTCATAAAAGGAGAAATTTAAGATGAGGAAACTAAATTATATATTAGGATTAATGGCATTACTGTTCCTACTAGTTGCTTGTGCAAAAGCAAATGAAAAAGAGACTGTGAAGGTTGGTATCCGTAGCTCGGAATTTGAAACATGGGAGTATATAAAAGAACAGGCTGCTAAGGAAGATATTAGCCTCGACTTAGTGACATTCTCAGCACAATATGACCCGAACCAAGCATTGGCGGAGGGAGAGGTTGATATCAATGCGTTTCAGCATGTCGCTTACTTAAATTTATTTAATACGAATAACAAAACAGATTTGCAGGCAATTGGCACAACAATTATGGCTCCGATAGGCTTATACTCAAAAAAATATAAAACCTTGGATGAGATGAAAGAGGGAGCGAAAATTGCTGTACCAAAAGATCCTTCTAACTGGGGTAGAGCTTTATTGCTGTTACAAGAATACGGGTTGTTGACGGTTACTGATAGTTTTGATGGCAATGGTGGAGAGGATCGGATTAAGGACAATCCGAAAAAATTAAACATTTTACCGGTAGATGGTGCGACTACACCGAGGGTTATGGAGGATGCCGATTTTGCGGTCATTAATAATGGGATTGCTGTTGAAGCAGGCTTACTATTGAAAGATGCCATTATTCATGAGAATGAAACGGCGAAGCCATTTCTTAATGTCATCGTGGCAAGGCCTGGAGATAAGGACAACAAAACATTGAAAAAAATTGTTGACATCTATCAGCGTGAAGAAACAGCGAATTTCATTAAAGATATTTCTAATGGAAATTATATTCCTGTAAAAATGCCATTAGATGAATTAGCTACATGGAAAGAGTTTTATCTTCATTGATCAACAATAAATTGGCTCAATGCCTCCTAACGTACTGTTAATCTATGTGAAGGCAAAGCGACAGAGAAATTTAGGGAGATGAGAGAAAATGACTAAGAAAAAGGAGTTAAAGCTTGCGTTATATTTAATTGGGGCAGGAATGCATGTGGCAGCTTGGAAACATCCGTCTGCAAAAGTTAATGCAAGCATCGATATTAATGCATTGCAAAAGGCGGCGCAAATTGCTGAAAAGGGCAAGTTTGATATTGCCTTTGTTGCGGATAGTTTAGCGATCAATCATGAATCACATCCACATATTTTAAATCGCTTTGATCCTCTTATACAGATTACAGCTTTGGCAGCTGCGACAACCAAAATTGGGCTTGGGGCAACTGCATCAACCACATATAGTGAGCCATATGTGTTAGCAAGGCAACTAATGTCCGTTGATCATATTAGTAATGGTAGAGTCGGTTGGAATCTAGTAACAACAGCAGATGCCACAGGAGAGACGGCTTTAAACTTCAGCCGTGACAAGCATTGGGAGCATGATCATCGCTATGAACGTGCGGAGGAATTTACCGATGTAGTGCAGTCATTATGGGATTCATGGGAGGATGATGCTTTTGTCTACGACCGTGATAATAATATTTTTTATGATCGCAATAAAGTACATGAGACAGCTTTTAAAGGCAAATATTTATCAGTAAAAGGTCCTTTGAATATAGCACGTTCCGTTCAGGGTCAGCCTGTTATAGTGCAGGCTGGTGCTTCAAAACCAGGGCAAACATTAGCAGCACGAACAGCGGAGGTCGTTTTTGTTCATTGGAACGATATTGAAAAGTCCAAGGAGCATTATCGCCACTTAAAGGCACAGCTTGCTCCATTTGGGCGCACCGATGAGGAGTTACTTATGTTTCAGGGGATATCGCCAATTGTGGGTGATACGGAGGAAGAGGCCATCCGTAAGTATAATGAATTACAGGCGTTGATTGACCCATATGAGAGCTTGAAATTTGTTTCGGGTTATATGGGAAATGTTGATTTCACAAAGTACTCGTTAGATACACCTGCAATCGAAGTGGATTTTCCTAAGGTCAATAGTATTCAAAGTCATTTCTATGAGCATTTAGAGATTATCAAAAAAGAAAATTTAAAAGTCGGTGAATTATATGCACGCCTTTTTGGTCCTGCGAAGCGCGATGCTTTTGTAGGGACACCAACGCAAATTGCCGATGAGATGGAACGTTGGCTTACAGAAGAAGCGGCAGATGGCTTTATGCTACAGTTTCCGTTATTGCCACGTGATTTGGAGGATTTTGTGAACAAGGTTGTGCCAATTTTACAAGAGCGTGGTATTTATCGTAAAGAATATACAGGCTCCACACTTAGGGAACATTTAGGGCTGAAAAAACCACAAAATAGATTTACTAAAAGCAAGGTGACTCATTGATGAGTGATGTTTATATTCGAAATGAACGTGAGCAGCAATTAGTTCAAAATGCGCTTAAATTGGCACAACAAATTGACAAGACAGCTGGTAAATATGATGAGAGTAGGGAGCTTCCGTTTGAGCATTTTAACATCTTAGAGGGTGCGGGCTATTTTAAATTAACGGTGACGAAAAAATGGCGGTGAGGAAATTTCCCTTTATGAAATGTTATTAGTACAGGAACAATTAGCAAAAGGATATGCTTCTACCGCTTTGTCTGTAGGGTGGCACTTATTAACTTTTTTAAATGTTCGTGGGGCGAAGAGGTAGCCTGAGCCGATATTTGCGGAATTGTGCCATAAAGCAGTTAAAGAAGGTTCTCTCTTAAATATTATAAATAGCGGGCGAGGGAGGGGTAAAGGATTATGCAATAGATTTTGCTAAAAATACCTATTCATACAGCCTAAATACAATCGCTCACGCAAGCCATGTCCAACAAAAAATGGGTGAAATAGAAGTGCTTTATCACACAGCACGGCGAACATTATATAGTATTGCAGCGCAAGTAGAACAAAATCCTGCGATTAAGAATCACCTTTCTGAAGATGTAAGTATTGCAAAGTATGTTATTTGTAACAATGCGATTGACATCGTAACAAAAGCAATGCAAGTTGTTGGGGGACGAAGCCTATCTAAAGCTAGTAAATTTACAGCGATTTTTTCGAGACGTTCAATGTAGTCGTTTTAATCCTCCAGCTGATGATGTGGTTATTGCACAGCTTGCAAATGGTTTATTAGTCGATGTCAAACAAGAAGCTTTTCAATTTTAGGTATCACTTTAACCTCATTCAGCAATTATTTTCTGTAGCGATGAAGAGAATATTATTGAATCTGCTAATGATATAGTTAGCAGATTTTTGCTTTTCTCCTGAAGGGCTTTCCGTTCCTAATATGCCATTCTCTAGTATTTTAGTTCGTTGATTGTAACTCAACTTTGATTTATTACATTTATTCTTTTGTCGGAATCTCTTTTTATGTGATCTATTTTTACTGATTTTCTATTTCTGTTTGTCGTAAAAGTTGATTTCTAGTATGATAATGGAGTGATAGGGGGGAAACCCGTGAATAACGGTTCGAAAAAACAAGAAATGCTTGCAAAAATGCAAGAAAGAAAATCCGAGGTAAAAATTGTGAGAAAAATCGTTGCTATTGTAGCAATTGCTTTTGTTTTAATATCAGGGATTGTCGGTTTACTTGGTTATAGTTATGTGAAGAGTGCCTTAAAACCAGTGGATCCAGATGCAACTAAAACAATAGCAGTTGAAGTGCCGATAGGCTCAACTTTAAGCTCTATTTCAACTCTATTAGAGAAAAAAGGGGTTATTAAAGATGCTCGTGTTTTTAAATATTATGCTAAATTTAAAAATGAATCCCAGTTCCAAGCAGGAAACTATGATTTAACACAAGCAATGACATTGGATGAGCTAATCGAAAGTTTAAAAACCGGGAAGGTTTATCGTACGCCAGTCTTTACAATGACAATTCCTGAAGGTTTAACACTTGAACAAATTGGTAATATAGTGGAAAAGAAAACGCCTTACACTCAAAAAGAATTTATGGACTTAGTAACAAGCGATGCGTTTGTACAACAAATGAAGGATAAATACCCTGAGCTTGTGACGGATGCGGTTTTAGCTGATAAAATTCGATATGATTTAGAGGGTTATTTATTCCCTGCAACTTATTCTTATTTTGAAGAAAAACCATCATTAGAATCTATTGTAGACGAAATGGTAGGAGCAATGGACAAGGTTGTGAAAAATTACAACGATGCTCTAACTGAAAAGAAAATGTCAGTACATCAATTATTAACATTTTCTTCATTATTGGAAAGAGAAGCTACTGCCCAAACAGATCGAGAAACGATTGCGAGCGTATTCTATAACCGTATCGAACAAGGGATGCCATTACAAACAGATCCAACTGTTTTATATGCACTTGGTTCCCATAAAGATCGTGTCCTTTATAAAGATTTAGAAGTAGATAATGCCTATAATACTTACAAAAATAAAGGCTTACCACCAGGTCCGATTGCGGGTGCAGGAAAAACTTCGATTGAAGCAGTGCTTAATCCAAGTAAAACGGACTATTTATACTTCTTAGCGGATAAAAAAGGTGTCAACCACTTCTCGAAAACGTATGATGAACATTTACTGAAAGTAGATAAATATATAAAAAAAGCTGAGTAAGTACTTTAAATAGAAAAAATAAATAGCAATAATGTGGATAGAAGGAAAGAAAAATAGCTTTCCTTCTATTTTCGTGCTATTATAAATTGTGATTTTTAATCAATCCGCATGGAAAAAATTCAAATCAGTCCGTTAATGCGGAATAATATACGTGGTGGCAATTGTTTTGAGCTTATAAAAACAATTGCTCATTTTTGTATGACGAAGTACCAAGACATCACGTTTGGTCTTTTTCTTTTTGTTGCTAAATGATGAAGTACAGACAACGAGTATTGCTCGTTACGCCTCCGGCGAATGTCACGGAATCGGAGTGGAGTTCTTAAAGGATGTTAGCCTAAAATCATCGCATCCATGCGAGAACGGCTAACTGACCTGCATCGGTAAAAACGTCACGTCCTGTGGCATTACCGAAATGTCCGACATCGTGTCGGCCCTCATGCAGGCCTAAGCACAAAGCTGATTCCGGAAGCATTGTTTATCTGCGCAAAAGCGTAGCGACAGCGGCAATTATGCCGAGGCATAATTGATATGAGGGTGAACTAAAAAATGGAATTATCAGATGCATATATACAATCATTTATTCAACCACGTAATGAATTGCTTTTAGAAATGGAAGCATTTGCGGAGGAGAATCATGTACCGATTATGCAACTTTCAGGCATTGATGCACTAAATCAATTGCTACGTATTCAAAATCCGTCGAAAATTTT
Source organism: Lysinibacillus sp. NPDC086135 (assembly GCF_044746345.1). Lineage (NCBI taxonomy): Bacteria > Bacillati > Bacillota > Bacilli > Caryophanales > Bacillaceae > Lysinibacillus > Lysinibacillus sp. NPDC086135. Next base: position 516,943 of record NZ_JBIVCA010000001.1, read on the forward strand.
AGAGATTGGTACTGCAATTGGTTATTCTGCAATAAGAATGGCAGAGGCTATACCAAATGTGCAAATCGTTACAATCGAACGTGATCCAGAGCGTGTTGCAAGAGCAAAGGCTTATATTGAACGTTCTACAGTATCAGATCGTATTACAGTCATTGAAGGTGACGCCTTAGAAGTGAATGATGAAGCAATTCAAACGACCTTCGATGCTGTTTTTATCGATGCTGCAAAGGGACAATATCAACGCTTTTTTGAAAAGTATGCGCCTCTTGTAAAATCTGGCGGAGTTCTGTATATCGATAATATGTATATGCATGGCCTATCAGATTTGGATTTAAAAGATGTACCGCGTCGTAAGCGTACAATGATTCGCAATTTAAAAAACTTCACCGAATGGATTATGCAGCACCCTGATTATACAAGTGCATTTTTACCAGTTGGTGATGGTTTATTATTATGTTTGAAGAGGTGACTATTATGAAAAAACCTGAATTGCTTGTTACACCGCAATCGGTGGACCATGTTAAAGCACTTTTACAGGCTGGAGCAGATGCTTTTGTCATTGGTGAACAACAATTTGGTCTGCGCCTAGCAGGAGAATTTTCTGTGAGTGAAGTGGAAGAAGCTACAAAGCTAATTCATGCAGCGGGTAAAAAGGTTTATGTTGCGGTAAATGGGCTATTCCATAATGAAAAATTGGATGCGCTTGCCGAATATTTAAAAGAAATGCAACGTATTGGTGTCGACCGTTTAATTTATGGTGATCCAGCAGTATTAATCATCCGTCGTGAGCAAGGTGTAACAATACCGCTACACTGGAATCCGGAAACGACTGCAACGAACTGGTTTACTGCAAATTATTGGGGAAAACGCGGAGCAACTCGCGCAGTGCTTTCACGTGAACTTTCTTTAGATGAAGTGCTAGAAATTAAAGAAAATACAGAAGTAGAGATTGAGGTTCAAGTACATGGAATGACATGTATGTTCCAATCAAAACGTCCATTACTAGGCCATTATTTCTTATATCAGGATAAAGTAATGGAAATTGAAAATCGTAAGGAAAATCGCAATATGTTCCTTCATGATGATGAACGAAATAATAAATATCCAATTTATGAGGATGCTAACGGTACGCATATTTTTAGCCCAAACGATATGTGCATTATCGATGAACTTGGCGAATTATTCGAAGGTAACATCGATGCATTGAAAATTGAGGGTGTTCTTCAAACGCCAGAATATGTGATCACAGTAACAGAAGCTTATCGTCAAGCAATTGACACATATTTTGACGAATCAGAAGATGCGTATGAAGATATTAAAGATGATTTATTAGCTAAAATTGAAGATATTCAGCCTGCCATCAGACCTCTTGATACTGGCTTTATCTTCAAGGAAACAGTTTACTAGGAGGTGGCAAGAACATGGCATTAGTATTAGAGCAAAATGACAAAATCCGTGAAATTGTAGACGGTAAACGTGTCATTACAAAAAAACCAGAGCTACTTGCCCCTGCAGGTAGTTTAGAAAAATTAAAAGTAGCAGTTCATTATGGAGCGGATGCTGTATTTATTGGTGGACGAGAGTTCGGTCTACGTTCAAACGCAGATAACTTCTCAATTGAAGAAATGCGCGAAGGTGTTGAATTCGCCAATAAATATGGTGCAAAAATATATGTTACGACAAATATCTTCGCCCACAATGAAAATATGGACGGCTTAGAGCAATATTTACAAGATATTGAATCTGCGGGTGTTACAGGCATTATTGTAGCGGATCCACTAATCATTGAAACATGCCGTACAGCTGCACCAAAGCTTGAAATTCACCTTTCTACACAGCAATCTTTATCGAACTGGAAGGCAGTACAGTATTGGAAAGAAGAAGGCTTACATCGTGTAGTATTAGCACGTGAAGTAGGCGGCGAAGAAATGAAGCTGATGAAGGAAAAAGTCGATATTGAAATTGAGGCATTCGTTCATGGAGCAATGTGTATCGCCTATTCTGGTCGCTGTGTACTTTCAAATCACATGACTGCTCGCGACTCTAACCGTGGTGGTTGCTGTCAATCTTGCCGCTGGGACTATGATTTATATGAGCTAGAAGATGGCGAAGAAAAGGCACTTTTCGATGATAATCACGCATCTTTTGCAATGAGTCCGAAAGACTTAAAGCTGATTGAAGCAATTCCACATATGATTGAGCTTGGTATTGATTCATTAAAAGTAGAAGGTCGTATGAAATCAATTCACTATGTTGCTACAGTTATTTCAGTGTACCGCAAAGTGATTGACGCTTATTGTGCTGACCCTGAAAATTTTAAAATTAAACGTGAATGGCTAGAAGAACTAGACAAATGTGCTAACCGTGATACTGCTGAAGCATTCTTCCATGATGCCCCTGGCCACGAGGAGCAAATGTTTGGTGTACATGGCCGTAAAACGACTTATGAGTTTGCTGGTTTAATTTTAGAGCATGACCCTGAAACGAAAATTGTGACAATGCAACAACGGAACTATTTTAAACCTGGCGATGAGGTAGAATTCTTTGGACCGGAAATCGAAAATTTCCGTTTTACAATGGGTGAAATTTGGGATGAGGATGGCAATAGCTTAGATGCTGCACGTCACCCATTACAAATTGTTAAATTTAAATGCGATACACCATTAAAACCACATAACATGATGCGAAAGGAGAATAATTAATGGTAGCAAAGCGTCCAGTCGTCATCGGAATTGCTGGTGGTTCATGTTCGGGAAAAACGAGTGTGACCCGTGCTATTTATGATGTTTTCCGCGATCATTCAGTAGTAGTAATTGAACAAGATTTTTATTATAAAGACCAAAGTCATTTAACGTTTGAGGAACGTTTAGGTACAAACTATGACCATCCGTTAGCGTTTGATAACGATTTGTTAATTGAGCATATAAAAAAATTATTGGTCCGTCAATCAATTAAAAAGCCAGTATATGATTATGTACAGCATACAAGGGCAAAAGAAGTTATTCATGTAGAGCCTGTAGATGTTATTATACTAGAAGGTATTTTAGTGTTAGAAGATGCAGATTTACGTGATTTAATGGACATTAAATTATTTGTAGATACGGACTCAGATTTACGTATTATTCGTCGTATAATGCGTGATATAAAAGAGCGCGGACGTACAACAGATTCTGTAATCGACCAATATTTATCGGCAGTGCGTCCAATGCATAATCTATTTATTGAACCGACGAAACGTTATGCTGATATTATTATTCCAGAAGGCGGGGATAATGAGGTTGCGATTGATTTAATGGTAACTAAGATTAAAACTATCCTTGAAACTGACAACGTATTGTAATAAGATAGAGTGGTATTGACAATATTTACATGCATATCTGTACATATTTCAGAAAGGCATGCATACTATTAGGTCAAAGAGTAATTTGAAACCGTTTAAAAATAATAAAATTCGATTAAGTGCATCCACTAGGCCACTTAATCGAGTTTTATGTTTTTATATTGACGAAAACAAGGAGTGAAGAACTTTGGCAAATGAAAAACAGTACCCAATGACAGCTGAAGGTAAAAGAAAATTAGAAGAAGAATTAGTAAAATTAGAAACGGAAACACGTAAGGAAATCGTAGAACGTATAAAAATCGCTCGTGATTTCGGGGATCTTTCTGAAAATGCTGAGTATGATTCTGCAAAAGAAGAACAAGCCTTTTTAGAAGGTCGAATTTCTACATTAAAATCTATGATTCGTAACGCAGTTATTATTTCTGAGGACGAAACAGACAACAGTGTAGTATCACTAGGGAAAACGGTTACATTTGTAGAAGTTATTAATGGGAAACCATCAACAGATGAGGAATCGTATACAATTGTTGGTTCGGCTGAGGCAGATCCAATGGAATTCCGTATTTCAAATGAATCACCAATTGCTAAAGGCTTACTAGGCCGTGCTGAGGGCGAAGAAGTTGTCGTACAAACACCTGGTGGTGAAATGAAAGTTAAAATTATTTCAATAAAATAATTTTGGTACAAGCAGTTAGCTTATCTTTAAGGAGAGCTAGCTGCTTTTATCTTCTGCATTGTCTGTGTGAAAGCGAGAACAATAACAATAACAATAACAATAACAATAACAACAATATACGCCAAGGGGAAATTGATCTTGATTTAAACATCTATGTAAGTATTTAAATCAAGGGAAAAAACTATGGGGAAATAAGTCGAGATATTTATATTTTTCTCTCTGAAAAAATATATGAGCACAATTATTTTGCAAGTACTGTTGAACTTGATAGAATATTGGCTAGAGAGGGGGAGACTTCATGAGTGAACGAAAAACTCGAAGCAGTCGTCATTTGCAGCCATCTCGTAATAAAAAGCTAGATAAACTATTGAATGTTTTAATTGGTATTGTCGTGATATTAATTATTATAACAGCAACATTTGTGTTTAAATGGCAGGATGATGCAGGAAAAGCTGAGAAAGACGAGCCAATACAGGAGCAGAAGAACGATAAAAAAGATGTGAAGGAAGAGCCTTCTAAAGAGCAAAAAAATGATGAATCAGCTCAGGAGGAAAAACCAGCAAAGGAAGAGCCAACAGAAGAATCTCAACCATCTGAACAGGACTCTACTACTGAAACTACTTCAGACAACCCAATTGTTGACAAGGTCATAACAAATAAAAATTGGGAACCTACACCTACAACACAAACAGGTCAGCATGTGTCTTCTTACGATGAAAAATCCGTAGACTGGGCTGAAAAGGTAGCAACAGTTGCGGCCGTTACAGGCATCGAAAAGGACAATATGATTATCTGGCGTATGGGGAACAATGGTAGCGCTAATTCGGCTATTGCAACAGTTTCAACGAATGATAAGACAAAAATGTATCGTGTTAGCATGGAATGGGTTGACAACGAAGGCTGGACACCAGTAAAAATTGAACAACTAAATACATTAAACGGCGCCTATTGACGAAAATAATTCGTTTTATTATTTTTAATAGAGTTGAATATAGAAGGGAAGTAACAGAGAAATGAAAATTGCAGTAATCGGCGCAATGGAAGAGGAAGTAGAGCTTTTACGAGCATCATTAGAGCAAGCAAAAAGCACAACAATCGCAGGCAGTGAGTATACAACAGGAACTTATAAAGGGAAAGAGGTAGTTTTGCTAAAAAGTGGTATTGGTAAAGTGAATGCCGCAATGTCAACTACTATACTATTACATGAATTCAAGCCTGACGTAGTCATTAATACGGGCTCTGCCGGAGGCTATGATGAAACTCTTGAAGTTGGCGCAGTCGTTATTTCAGATGAAGTTCGTCATCATGATGTAGATGTAACGATTTTCGGTTATGAAATGGGTCAGATGGCAGGTATGCCAGCAGCTTATAAATCGGATGAAAAACTTATGAAAGTTGCTGAAGAGGCCGTAAAGGCTGTTGGAGAGCACCAATATGGTATTGGTTTAATTTGCTCAGGTGATGCCTTTATGAATGATCTTGTTCGTGTAGAAGCTGCCCGTCGTCATTTCCCGCAAATGAAGGCAGTGGAGATGGAAGCAGCTGCAGTTGCACAAGTATGTTATCAATTTGGTACTCCATTTGTTGTTATTCGTGCTTTATCAGATATTGCTGGAAAAGAATCGAATCTTAGCTTCGATGAGTTTTTACCAGTAGCTGCAAAGCATTCAACACAAATCGTACTAAAAGCTATCGAATCATTATAGAGTCTAATAATTTAGTGAAATAAACTACACAAAATAGTCAAAATGAGTGGCTTTTAGTGTGAGAAAAATCACAGTTTACAGGTTTCACTAATGCTAAACTGTTGTTAAATAAATCTCTTCATATCTAGATGGGAGGCATTCATAATGCTATTTTTAACAGCAGGTGCAGTTATTATAACAATGTTACTCGGTACACTTATTTCAGTAGAACTATCAGAGTCTGCAGAATAAAAAAATCTCTTGCGATTTTCAATCGCAAGAGATTTTTTTTATTTCATTAGTTACCCAAACTTTCTAAGAATTAGCTTATTACTAAAAGCTAGAGGTGATGTTTGGTAAAAAACGTATGCTTTGTATATAAGTGATTGGAGTGGAAGCTGGGCGACTCTTTAGGGATTAACGTCACAGATAAGGCCTTGGATCGCGCAGGTAGGGGAACAAAGTCTAAAACATCTTGTCTTGTGACAACGCCTCTGTGATTAACCTCCTGTTGTTATTGCTGCCGCTTCGCTTTCGCACAATAACATCCTATTACCCCAAGTGGCTCATCAGACGCCCCCGAGAGAGCATTCAGTTGGAACGGAAATCAACTTTACGTTATGGTGATTTGCCAAAGGGGTACTTTTGTAACAAAAAATACAAGATTAATTGCAGAATAAAGTAATAAGATTGTTGAAATTTTATAAGTATCAATTTACAATATATTACTCAATTATCTTTTGATCTCGTTTATATAATTGATAGAGTTTAATAAGTGCTCGCTTTTCAATGCGAGATACATAACTACGAGAAATATTTAAACGTGCAGCGATTTCTTTTTGTGTAAGTGCATCTTGCTGGTTTAGACCATAGCGGAGTGTAACGATTTCGAGTTCACGTTCGTCAAGCATATGCAAATAATGATATAGTTGTGCAACATGCTCTTTATGTTCAAGTTTTTCTGTTGCACTTTCTTCATCGCATTGTAAGAGATCTCGGATTTGTAGTGCATTACCATCTTTATCTGTACCGATTGGCTCAAATAAGCTAACATCTTTTTGCACTTTTTTCTGTGTACGCAGATGCATTAAAATTTCATTTTCGATACAACGGGCGGCATAAGTGGCAAGACGGGTTTTTTTGTCAGGAGTATAACTTTCAACGGCTTTCATCAGACCAATAGTACCAATGGAAATATAATCATCAAGTTGTTCATGCTTTGGGTGGAATTTTTTCACAACGTGTGCGACGAGCCTCATATTGCGTTCAATTAGATCAAGACGCGCTTGCTCATCACCGCCTAAAAATCGTTCAATACAAGCAGCTTCCTCTTCTTTTGAAAAGGGTTTATGGAATGTTTGCCCCTTTAAATAGCCAAGTAACGCTGGGATCTCAAGCCATAACTGCAACATAGATGTAAAAATTCCGCTCATTGAATGATTTCATCCTTTCCCCATTTTTCGACAGTATATGTTATAAAACTGTGTTAAATGAAAAAAAGTGCAACAGCAAATGCGCTGTTACACTTTTTTTAACGAGATTGTACTAATCATTAGTAATGCTAGTATTGGGAATAGGAAAAGATAAAATGCCGGGTGGAACGTATTAGATGCAAAATACGTTAAAGTTAAGATCGTACCTGCAGCTGTAATTGGTAACCCTGTAAAATAGCCGTTTGCTTCAGTAATATTGAAACGAGCCAATCTCATCGCACCGCAGATGATGTATAGTACTGTCATCGTCATGCCGACGAAACCAAAGTCGTCGACTAAGACAACTTCATACATTAATAATGCAGGCGCCACACCAAATGATATAATATCACTCATAGAATCTAATTGTTTACCTAGATCAGACACTTGTCCGAGTGCTCTAGCTACCTTTCCATCATAACGATCAAGAAGGGCTGCAATAAAGATAAACAAGACACTGTAGCTATAGTATTCGTGTAGTGTAGCCATTATGGCCGCGCCGCCGAAGGACATATTACTGATTGTGATAAAGTTTGCTGCTTGCGATTTCATTTTCTTAACCGTGGTATCCACCAACTTGTGATAAAAAAACAAGGGGGATCACTCCTTTGCACTTAAGATATTGTACCATTATACTTCGAATGCGAAAAAATTGACAGTCTAAATTAATCGATAGGGGTTTTGTTTTATGAAAGAAAAACTATATCAACACTTGATTGAATTAACAAATGGCAAGCAATCCTCCCATCTTTTGCAATCTATTGCAAAAGCAAAGTGGAGTAAACGAATTATTCCTAGTTATATGAAAGTATACGACATTAATCTTGAAGAAGTTTCAAAACAACAACAACAATTTTCAAGTTTACATGATTTTTTTACAAGAGAGCTTTTAAAAGATGCACGTCCAATTGAACAAAATCCCACTACTTATGTAAGTCCAGTGGATGCCAAAGTGGAATCCTTCGGACGTATCGAATGGGATATGACATTTCATGTAAAGGGTAAGCCTTATGCTTTACATGATTTACTCGGCAATGTAGAACGTGCTTCACAATATGCAGATGGACATTTTATCGTGTTTTACTTGAGTCCTGCAGATTATCACCGTATTCATAGCCCGATTGATGGGGAAGTGCTAAGACAATATACACTTGGTCAAAAATCTTTTCCTGTTAACCAGCTCGGTCTTACATACGGTAAAAAACCTATTTCACACAATTATCGTTCAGTAACAGAGCTTAAAGTGGCGAATGATCAGCAAATAGCGTTTATTAAAGTTGGTGCTACCTTTGTAAACTCTATTATGCTCACTAATACAACAACAAAGTGGCATAAGGGTGAAGAAGTCGGATATTTTTCATTCGGCTCAACAGTAGTTATGCTGTTTGAAAAGGATGCTATAGAATTTACGGAAAATGTTGTACAAGGAAGCCCAATTCGAATGGGTGAAGCCTTCGCAAATATGCTATAATGGTCGAATAATACGTTTAGATTAGGGGTCGCTATTTTGTATAATTTTTTATTACCAGATGAATTTGTCACGAGTATTTATGAAATTACACCGGAAAAGCTTCAAGACTTAGGTATTAAAGGGATTATTACGGATTTAGATAATACGCTTGTGGAATGGGACCGTGCAGATGCAACGGAAGAGCTTATTATTTGGCTGCGCATTATGAAAGAATCAGGCATTCGTGTAATTATTGCGTCGAATAACAAAGAGGCGCGTGTTAAGCAATTTGCTGAGCCATTAGGTATTCCTTATATTCATAAGGCGAGAAAGCCACTTCGTAATGCCTTTTATAGTGCAATTGTTCAATTAGGGCTACGACCACAGGAGGTAGTAATGGTAGGAGACCAGCTACTAACAGATGTAATGGGCGCAAATCGCTTAGGTTTGCATACGGTACTAGTAAAACCAGTTGCACAATCAGATGGGCTCGTAACAAAATTCAACCGATTTATTGAACGTCGTGTGTTCAATAATTTAAAACGAAAAGGAATCAGTACTTGGGAGGAAAAAGAATGAACGAAATGCCAAATTGTATTGGCTGTGGTACAACAATTCAAACAGAAGATAAAACAGCAGTTGGGTATGCACCCCCATCATCATTAGAAAAAGACGTGGTCATTTGCCAACGTTGCTTCCGTTTGAAAAATTATAATGAAATTCAACCAGTGTCATTAACAGATGACGACTTTTTACGCATATTAAATGGTCTTGGAACACAGCAAGGCTTAATCGTAAAAATTGTTGATATATTTGACTTCAATGGGAGCTGGCTACCAGGACTTCACCGCTTCGTAGGTAAAAATCCTGTGTTATTAATCGCGAACAAAGCCGATTTATTACCGAAATCTGTGAAACCGAAAAAAGTGATTAATTGGCTAAAACGTGAAGCAAAGGCTCTGGGTCTACAACCTGTAGATGTACTTTTAGTGAGTGCCCATAAAGGTATAGGGATGGCCGAAGCAATGGAAGCCATTGATGAGTACCGTAATGGACAAAATGTGTACGTTGTAGGTTGTACAAATGTTGGGAAATCCACGTTCATTAATCGCATTATCAAGCAGGCTACAGGTGAAGGTGAGATTATTACAACTTCTCATTTCCCAGGTACCACTTTAGATATGATTGAAATTCCATTAGATGATGGTAGTGCATTATATGATACACCGGGAATTATTAATCACCATCAGATGGCACACCATATTGACGCTAGCGAATTAAAATATATTATGCCTAAAAAAGAAATAAAGCCAAAAGTGTATCAACAAAATGCTGGACAAACATTATTTATTGGCGCTCTTGCTCGTTTTGACTTTATTCAAGGAGAACGTTCGGCATTTACGGTACACGTGGCAAATGACTTGCCAATACACCGAACAAAGCTTGAGAAGGCAGATACATTGTATGCAGAGCATAAGGGTGAATTGCTGGCACCTCCAACTGCTGAATTTATAGAACAGCTACCGCCATTAGTGCGTCATGAGTTCTCTATTAAAGAAGCGAAAACAGATGTTGTCTTCTCTGGTCTTGGATGGATTACTGTGCAGCATGCCAATGTAGTTGTTGCAGCTTATGCTCCAAAGGGTGTACAAGTTTCAATTCGCCCATCACTAATTTAGGAGTATAAGTAGAGAAGAGGGATTAGGAAATGAAGAAATGGTTTGCGGTTATGGGTGATCCGATTGAGCATTCAAAATCCCCAGCGATGCATAATGCTTGGTTCGAGGAAATGTCGATAGATGCAACGTATATTCCAGTGCATGTATCTTCTGAAAATTTGGAGTCAGCGGTTGCTGGCCTGAAAACATTAGGTGCTAGTGGCTGGAATATTACAATCCCACATAAAACAGCGATCATTCCTTATTTAGATGAGCTAGATGAGTTGGCAAAAAAAATGGGAGCTGTCAATACGGTTGTCCGAACAAAAGAAGGAAGATTAAAGGGATACAATACAGACGGTGTTGGTTTTGTACGTTCGCTAGAAGAAGCGGTTGGTAAGTCACATAAAGACAAGCCAGTTCTTCTAATTGGTGCGGGCGGTGCTGCTCGTGGTATTGCTTTTGCCATGCAACAGCAAGGTTATACGAATTTAACCATTGCAAACCGTACAGTGGCAAATGCCCAAGCAATTGTCGATGAAATGGGTGTAGGTCATGCCATTTCTTTAGCGGAGGCTGAGGAATTATTAGCTGATTTCGGCATTTTAGTGCAAATGACATCGGCTGGACTTGCTACGGGTAATTTTTTAATGCCATTTTCATTAGAACGACTTGCAAAAGGCGCAATTGTGGCCGATATTGTGTATAATCCATTAATGACGCCTTTTTTAAAAGCGGCTGAGGAAAAAGGAGCAACCGTCGTTACGGGTCTTGGAATGTTCGTTCATCAAGGGGCTATTGCTTTTGAGCATTGGCTTGGTGAATACCCAAATACAAATTCAATGATTGCGCAATTAAAGGCGCAATTAGGAGGAAATTAATTTTTATGTTAACAGGTAAACAAAAACGTTTTTTACGTGCTGAAGCACACCATTTAACACCGATTTTCCAAGTAGGAAAAGGCGGCGTTAATGACGAAATGACAAAGCAAATCCGTGAAGCATTAGAAGTACGAGAGTTGATCAAGGTACGTATTTTAGATAACTGTGAAGACGATAAACATGAAGTTGCAGAAGCACTTGCTAAAGGTGCTCATGCAGAGCTTGTGCAATTAATTGGACTGACAGTTGTTTTATATAAAGAGTCACGCAATCATAAAAAGATTGCATTACCAAAAGCAACGAAATAAGGTGAGACGATGAAAAAGATCGGTTTACTGGGAGGTACATTTAATCCACCACATAATGGACATTTAATGATGGCTAATGAAGTACTGCATGCATTAGATCTAGATGAAGTTCGCTTTATGCCTAATGCGTTGCCACCACATAAGTTCGCACGTCATGATGCTAGCGATAAGGGACGCCTTGAAATGGTAAAGCGTGCAATAAGTCCATATCCGTATTTTTCTGTGGAGTCGTATGAGGTGGAGAAGGGTGGCGTATCCTATTCATATAAGACACTTTCTGCGATGTGTATAAGAGAGCCTAATGTGAAGTTTTACTTTATCATTGGAGGCGACATGATTGATTCGCTTCATACATGGTACTGTATTGATGAATTAGTGAAGCTTGTGCAATTTGTAGGAGTAAAGCGTCCAGGAACAGTGGCCACTACAGAGTATCCTATAATAATGGTGGAAGCTCCCCAAATCGATTTATCGTCCACACTGATTCGTGAACGACTTGCCACTGGAGGAACGGTTACTTTTTTACTGCCTGAAGCGGTAGAGACGTTCATACGAGAGGAAGGTCTATATGGAACGCGAACAGTACTTAGCGGCGATTAAGCCACGCATGCCTGAGAAGCGCTATATTCATACCATTGGTGTAATGGAAACAGCCATCGAGCTAGCAACATTATATGGCGAGGATGAAAAAAAGGCTGAGATCGCTGCCATCCTTCACGATATTGCGAAATATGCAGATATCGAATGGATGGAGAAAATCGTCTGTGATGAAAAATTAGATGCTCGCCTTATTGGCTGGGGTAGTGAATTACTGCATGGTCCAGTAGGTGCATATATTGCAGAAAGCGAATTTGGCATTACGGATGAGGATATGTTAAATGCTATTCGTTTTCATACTACAGGACGCGTGAGCATGAGCCGTCTAGAAAAAATTATTTTTGTTGCAGATATGATAGAACCTAATCGTAAATTTGATGGTGTTGATCGTCTGCGAAAAAAAGCAAAGAAAAATTTGGATAAAGCGATGAGTGCTTGTGTGCGCCATACATTGGCATTTTTAATTGACACAAAACAACCAATTTATCCATTATCAATAGAATGTTACAACGATATGATGAAAAGAGAGGACAGTGAAGGATGACTTCAACTTTATTACAAGCAGCTTACAAAGCAATTGACGACAAACATGGTGAGGATATTGTCGTTTTAAATATGGAAGGTATTTCACTTTTAGCAGATTACTTTATTATTGCTCATGGTAATTCTGACCGCCAAGTGCAAGCAATCGCACGTGAATTACAAGAGGTAGCAGTAAAAGAGGGCTATGAAATTCGTCGTGTAGAAGGCTTCGATGGAGCACGCTGGGTTCTCGTAGATCTTGGAGATGTTGTAGCGCATGTATTCCATAAAGATGAACGTGCTTATTATAATTTAGAACGTCTATGGGGCGATGCACCGCAACTAGACATGCCAGAGGCTTAAGTGTGAGTAGCTACGAACGATTTGCACACGTGTATGACGAGCTGCAAACCGATATCCCGTACAATCTTTATGTGGATTGGGTTTTGCAGCATGCACCGAGCAGTCAATTCCCAAATCTTTTAGATATCGGCTGTGGTACAGGTGTGCTTGGCCTGCTGTTTGCGCAGGCAGGTTACAAAGTGAGTGGAATTGACTTGTCTGAAAATATGCTCTCGATTGCCGCAGAGCGCTTTGCTGATGCAGGATTACATGTTCCTCTCTATTGTCTGTCGATGGATGAATTAGAGGGCTTTGAGGCGCTTGACGTTGTAACGATAGCTATTGATTCGCTGAATTATGTAGTGGAAGAAAAAGCAGTTTATTCAACATTAGAACGTATTTATGGTGCTTTACGAGATGGAGGCCAGCTGTTTTTTGACATACATTCATTATTTAAAATGAATGATATATTTTTAGACGGACCGTTTACGTATGACGATGGTGATATTAGCTATGTATGGCATACGGAACCTGGCGATTTCGAACATTCCGTTGTCCACCAAATGACGTTTTATGTGCGTGATGCTGTGAGTGATCTGTATGAACGTTTCGACGAAGAGCATAACCAACGTACATTCTCAATTGAGCAATATATGGCATGGCTTCTGGAAATTGGCTTTAACCATGTAGAAGTAACAGCAGATTATACAGATGAAAGCCCTGAATATGAAAGTGAACGCATTTTTATCCGTGCGGTAAAATAGTAAAACAGCTCGCTGGTAAACTTACTAGTGAGCTGTTTTTGTTTTTAGTTGTCGAAGAACACTTAGACTCTCAAAAAATATAATGATGATTTTATCCATAATTTTAGCTAATTACCATAAGGAGCAGTTGGAACTGCAATCAAATCTACGTTATGGCGGTGGGCTTTTATTCTTAGCCTTTCTATAAATAATTTATCTTTTCAACACTTGAATGATATTGTAAGATGAAATAGACTCCATATGATTACCTTTTGCAAAGGAAAGGATGTTATTGGATGATCCAATCTTTTTGGCAAAAGTACAAAAAAAGTATGTTGCTCCCCGGCATACTAGTAATCAGTGGACTTTGTTACTTCTTTTTTTCGAGATCTGACTCTTCACCTCCCCAAGAAGAGCTCATCGAAACAATCCAACCTATTGAACAACCTAGTATGAAAGAATCTGTTGATGAAGCGGTCATACAGCAGGTATTTGTTGATATAAAGGGTGCTATTATGTATCCAGGTGTCTATGAGCTACAGACTGACCAGCGAATTATAGATGCAGTACAGCTTGCAGGAGGCTATACGCAGAATGCTGATACGCAACTCATTAATCATGCACAAAAAGTTGAGGATGAGATGGTTATTTACATTCCTATAAAAGGTGAAAAGCCTAACGAAATTACTTCTAATATTTTGACGATGCCTACTAGCGGAGCATCACAAGGTGACAACGGTGTAAAAGATCAAAAAGTTAATTTAAATAAAGCAGATGAAGCTAAGCTTTCGACATTATCAGGTATTGGTCCATCTAAGGCGAAAAGCATTATTTCGTATCGTGAGGAGAATGGTGGCTTTAAAACAATTGAGGACTTAAAAAAAGTGAGTGGTATTGGCGAAAAAACGTTTGAGAGACTGAAGGATTTCATTACCGTTAAGTGATGGCAGGAAATTTTGAGATATTGACGTTTCTTTTCAAAAAGGGCTACACTATAGTATAAAAAGAGCAAAACGAACAGCTTTTAAATTTATGGAGGTAGTCATATGGAGCGAATTACTTGGGATCAATTTTTCATGGCGCAAAGCCATTTACTCGCATTACGTAGTACATGTACAAGGCTTGCAGTAGGAGCAACTGTCGTTAGAGATAAACGAATTATAGCAGGTGGTTATAACGGTTCAATTACAGGTGATGAACATTGTATTGAAAAAGGCTGCTATGTTGTGGAGAACCATTGTGTGCGTACAGTGCATGCCGAGATGAATGCACTGCTACAATGTGCTAAATATGGTACGCCTACAAAAGGTGCAGACTTATATGTTACGCATTTCCCGTGTCTACCATGTACGAAATCTATTATTCAAGCAGGTATTGAACGGATGTATTACGCTACTGATTATAAAAATAACCCTTATGCACAAGAACTATTTGAAAAAGCAGGTGTAGAGGTTGTACACGTTCCGTTTGATGAACGTAAAATCGACTTTTTAAGCGACGAAAAATTAGCCTTGTACATAGACATGCTAAACGAGCTTCGTGAGAGTGGTATGCCTGCAGAAAAATTGCTCCCATATGAACAGAAGGTGAGTACATTATTTGGCAAAAAGCTTTAAAGCATAAATGGATTTACGTAGCACTAGCTGTACTTGTTGCTTCAATAGCGGCACACAAGTCAGCTTGGCTACTCACTATTCTTCTATTTTTCGCGTTATGGCTTAAATGGAAAGGTGAAAGGCGTTTAATTTCAGCGCTTGTTATAGCCTTTGGATTTCTTTCTTATTTCTTCATCGTAACATTTCAACTGACGGAATCTTCCCCTCTACCGTCAACATTCTCAATAACTTGGTCGAGTGAATATAAAATAAATGGTCATAAACTTAGAGGCTTTGTCAAAACTGAAACAGGTGAGAAGCTGTATGTCGTCTATACATTTTCATCAGAAGAAGAGAAAAGCTTGTTTGAAATTACTTCATTGACAGGCAGGGCCTATCTAGTTCAAGGAGAACTTGTAGCACCTCTTCCACCTGCACACGTGTATGCGTTTTCTATGGAAAACTATTTAATCAGTAAAGGTGCCAGAGGAATATTTGAAGTTTCAAGATGGACCTTTATTGAAGAGAAAAAATCCATACGTTCGTTTCTTGCTAAACAGAGACACTCTATGAAAAAACATATTGAAACAACATTCCCTGATTCACTAGTTGCAGAGGGACAAGCACTTCTAATAGGATTACAGGATCAAGTGGATCATGAGCTTCAAAGAGCCTACCAAAAGCTTGGTATCACTCATATATTTGCTATTTCTGGTTTGCATGTGGCACTTGTCTCATGGTTGTTTTTTGAAGGACTTCTACGTATAGGCGTACGGAAGGAAATGGCGACCTTAGTTTTACTCATCATCTTACCTATCTATGGGGTGATTGCGGGTGGTGCTCCTTCCGTATGGCGCGCAGTATCTGTTGTAGAATTAATCATGCTGATGCGTTACGCTAGGTGGCAAATATCGAATGACGATGCCCTAGCAATTAGCTTTCTTTGCTTTGTCCTACTTGAACCAGGTGTCATTTATCAGATTGGCTTTCAATTGTCCTATTTAGCAACGGTTAGTTTAGTCTATTCAGGTGTCATTTTAAGACGATCCATGAACTGGTTGATTCGTTCATTTTTTATAACATTAGTGTGCCAGCTACTTGTTTATCCATTATTACTCCATCATTTTTATGAAATTTCTATTTCTTCATTTTTAGCAAATATTATTTTCGTACCACTGTTTTCCTTTGTTATTTTGCCCTTAAATATTGCCATGTTTATAATAACGATTATATCGATGCCAGTAGCAAAAGCTTTGTTTGCTGGATACGAGCCGGTCCGTGTTTGGCTTACAAAGTTTATTTTATATCTTCAGGAATTGCCGTTTCAGCTGTGGTCGCCTGGGAAGCCTGCTATATGGCTTATTTGCGTAGCATTGATCAGCGTATTAGCGGGATTCTATTTTATAGAGATAAAACATTATGGTAAATTTGCAGTTGTCATTTTTATTCCTGCATTGTGTATTCATTTATCACCGATGTTGTCTAACGAAACGAAGCTGACATTTTTAAATGTTGGTCAAGGTGATTGTACAGTAATAGAATTACCGTTTAGAAGGGCTGTGTATGTTATTGATTCAGGCGGTTTACTACGCTTTGAGCAGGAAGTATGGAAGACTTCAGAAAGCCCATATGAGGTTGGGAGACAAGTTGTTGTACCGTTTTTGAAAGGAAAAGGGATACGAGACATTGCTATTTTTATCGCCACTCATGCGGATGCCGATCACGTAGAGGGAGCTGAAGAGATTTTGCAAGAGATTACTATGCATGAAATTCATCTCACTCCTGGTTCGATGGATAAGCCTGTAATGCGGGATTTACTGATGGAAGCCAAAAAGCAAAAAGTTCCTGTGAAAGAAAAAATGCAGGGAGCTGCGTGGCGCATAGGAAAAACTAGTTTTTATTATTTATGGCCCCGTGACACCTTTTATGAGGGGAATGATGATTCAATTGTATTATATATGCAGCAGGGGTCATTTCGAGCGTTGTTAACGGGTGACTTAGAGGAACATGGGGAACAGGAGCTTATTCATCTTTATAACAATCAATTAGCGAATATGACAGTGTTGAAGGCTGGACACCATGGCAGTAAAACATCGAGTATTGAGCCTTTTGTAGAGCTGTTACAGCCTGAATTAACCATTTTCAGCGCGGGGCTCAATAACCGCTATCGTCATCCACATGCTGAGATAGTGGAGCGTTTTACAAGTCGAAATTTAGCTACTTTAACAACTGGAATAGATGGGACGATTGAAGTAAGAATTCGTGGCAATAGTTGGTCTATGCAAAAGGGAAAAGACCTTGTCCAATGAGCAAGGTCTTTTTTTCTAAGTACATTACATTCAATTATTTAGAGGCTACTTCTACTACTATCGCGATGAGAAAAATAAGTGCGAACATTCCGAATGATACACCGAAGCCAACTCCTGAATCAGTTGCATCGTTACGGCGACATTGTATGTTTTTTCCTTCAAATGGATTCATTGTTATCCCTCCAATTCTGTTATTTATTATAAGACATCGTTTTCATAAAAGCTATATCGAAACGGAGAATTTACCATGTGGCAAAGAATCGACACAATTCGGTCAAAGTCACAAAGGAATTTCAAATCATGTATACTAGTAGTATTGCTAGATGGAGGGAAAATTATGATTTCAACGATTTGGAATAATATTAAAAAAGGAGAGCTCTCACCAGTGTATTTACTCGTTGGTGAGGAAGGCTATTTTATAGATGAAACAGTTAAACGATTGAAAGAAGCGATAGGACCCGAAGAAGAGATAGAGATGTCAACATTTGATTTGGAAGAAACGCCAGTGGATGCCGTTATGGATGAAGCTGATACAATTCCTTTTTTCTCTGAGCGAAAGCTTATCATTGCTAAAAACGCATCCTTTTTAAAGGCAACTGAAAAAGGAAAAGAAAAAATTGACCATGATATGAAACGCTTAGAAACATGGCTTGCTAATCCTTCTGATTTTTCAGTAACAGTTTTTATCGCACCTTATGAAAAATTGGATGAACGTAAAAAAGTGACAAAGATGATGAAGGAGCATGCGTTATTAGTCCAAGCCGAAACGCCAAAAGAGCAGGACTTAGCTGTGTGGATACAGAGTAGAGTTAAAGCAGAGGGCAACAGCATTACACAAAATGCGATTGAGCAGCTTGTCGCAATGGTTGGATCGAATATGCTACAGTTGCAAATGGAAATTGAAAAGCTAACCCTTTATATAGGAGATGGCGGTGAAATAACTGCTACGCTAGTCGAGGATTTAGTGGCAAAAACGTTAGAGCAGGATGCCTTTAAAATGTTAAATGCTTATTTTGCAAACGATTCTGTAGGAGCATTGTCTATTTATCATGATTTACTACGTCAAAAGCAAGAGCCTATTATGCTTGTTGGTTTGCTAGCATCAAATGTACGTACGATGTCCAATGTGTTTTATTTATTAAAAAAGGGCTATCATCCACAGCAAATCGCAAAAAATTTAAAAATACATCCTTATCGTGTTAAGTTGATGGTTGAGCAGCGTAATCGTCCATCAGAGGAAAGCTTATTGAAGGCGTTATATCAGTTAGCAGAGGTCGATTTACAACTGAAATCAACAGGAGGCAATCGTGAGCGTTATTTAGAACTCTTTTTACTGCGTCAGCTTTAAGAATTGTGTAGTAAGATTTATGAGCTGTCCGAAGCACTAGGGGCAGCTTTTTATCAAGATGTAATTAATTTTCTTGTAAATTAAAAAGATCAGCTACTCTTAATAGAGTAAACTGATCTTTTATAACAATTACGCTTTTTTAGCAAGGCGAGACTTTTTACGAGCCGCCGCGTTTTTGTGGATAAGTCCTTTTGAAGCTGCTTTATCTAAAGATTTGTAAGCTGCTTGTAAAAGTTCTTGTGCGTTTTCAGCTTTAGCAGCAACAGCGTTCTCAGCTTTTTTCACTGTAGTACGCATTGCAGATTTAGCTTGAGTGTTAGCAGCGTTAGCTTTTTCGTTAACTTTTACGCGTTTAATCGCAGATTTAATGTTTGGCATATGTTTCACCTCCTAAAATAGGTACGAGATGATATCTTCTCATTGATTTCTTGTGTCAATACAACAAAAATCATTTTAACAAACGCTAGGACAAATTGCAATAGATAAATGCAAAGAATATTTACTTGACAGTTTGAACAAACTACAGTTGAGGTGAACTGTATGCAAAATTTTAATTGGCAACGCACGGATTTAATTGATGAGTCTGAAGAGGTTGTTTTACATCAAACGAAAGAGCAAAAAGATACACTTAAAGAGTCGAGTGGTATTCAAATTGAAGATCAGACTGCTGGTCGGGTAAAAATCACTGATGTGCTCGTTGATGCCGAAGGTGAGAAGCAAATCGGGAAGAAAAAAGGGAAGTACATTACTCTTTCTGTCCCTACTTTGACGTTAGAAGATCAGGATGGCTTTGAGCAGCTTGAGAAAGAATTGCTTGTGAATTTCAAAAAAATGCATAAATCCATGTCATGGAAAGAAGATGACAAAATTTTAATTATTGGTTTAGGGAATCGGACAATTACACCAGATGCTATAGGACCGTATCTTATTGATCATTTGCATAGTTTAGATGTAATAGATGAAAAATTCGTCATGTATGCGCCTGGTGTAACGGGGCAAACAGGATACGAGACTGGTGAATTTGTAGCGGCGTTGGCAGAGCGTCTTAAACCTAAATTAATTATTGTTGTAGACGCACTTGCAACGAGAGCTAGTGATCGCTTATGTAAAACAATTCAATTAACGGATACAGGGATACATCCTGGTTCAGGTGTAGGAAATCACCGTAAGGAAATTTCATATGAGATGCTTGGCATTCCTGTTACTGCAATTGGTATCCCAACAGTAGTTGATGCACCTGTATTAATTGCGGATGCTGTAGAAGTAATGCTACGTTCTATAGCTGCACGGGTGGCAGAGCGGAGTAAACCTTCATCAAAATTGTCATTGTCGTCTTGGCAACCAGATATAAATAAAGAACTAGATATGTCTTTAGTACAGCCGATTTTTGGCGAATGGGCTACATGGTCTAAAGAAGAGCGTCAGCAATTATTTGCTGAGACTTTCGCAGGCTCGCATACACAGCTGATGGTTACGCCAAAGGAAGCTGATTATTGGGTAGACAAGTATGCAAAACTCGTGTCATCTATGCTTATGAAATGGGCTAATAATCTATAATTTTTTTCGTTCTAAAAGACACATCCCCTCCATACGATAAGGGGAGGAGGGTGTGACTTTGCTAAAAAAACTACAGTGGTCATTTGGTTTATTATTGTTCTTCTTCGTATTACCTGTCATTGCTGGGCAACTTCCGTTCAACAAGCAAGCATCGACTCCGATTAAAGAACCAGAGGATAAACAAGTCGTGTATGCCGCTACTAATTTAGCTGAACAAAGTGCACTGGAGCAGACAAAAAAGGAAACAAAAGAAGAAACAAAAGAAGAAACAAAAGAAGAAACAAAAGAAGAAACAAAAGAAGAAACAAAAGATAATCAAACACAAGATCAAACACAAGATCAAACAAAAAACCCATTTAAAGTATTGTTATTATTTACGCATTCACAGGAATCATATCAACCAATAGTGAAAGCTGCTAGCGGGAAAGCCGCCGTTTATGATGAAAAAACGAATATTTATCAATTAAAAGATACTATTTCTAAGCATTTTAGTACGAGTGGTATACAAACCGACGTTTTAGATGTGGATGTTATGAAGGAACTAAAACTTAAGGGGAAAACTTTTCCGTATTCTTACAACTTTGTACGTCCTTATTTAGCAAAACGTTTACAAGAGCAATCGTACGATTTAGTTATTGATTTGCATCGAGATTCTGCCAAGAGAGATGCGACAACTTTAACATATAATAATGAGTCCTATGCACGGATTGCGATTGTTATTGGTGCAGAGCATAAGAATTATAGATGGAATACTGCTTATGCAGAAAGTCTATCTGCTGCTATGAATGGAATTGTGCCAAAAATTTCTAGAGGTGTTATATCAAAAAGTGGTGACAATGTAGATGGACGTTATAATCAAGATTTAACAAAAGAAATGATATTAATCGAACTAGGTGGAATTGACAATACAGAAGTAGAATTGAATCGTACGATTGCTGTAATAGGAAAAGCTATATCAAAATCCTTCATTACAGGAAAACAAGAATAAAAAATAAATAGATTATTAAAATTTATTGGCGAAAAGCAGTCTTCTTTTTGCCAATTTTTTATTGATATATTGCACTTAATTACATTTTGGACAAAGTATGAAAATTGAATGATTGTTAGTAAAAAATACCAGGGATTTATTTAAGAAAAAATAGTAATTAAGCCTTTTAATTATTCATTTCTTGCCTTATAATTTTCGAGTCAGCACATAAAGATTTGACGATGAGTTGTAAAAGTGAAGCGGCATATGCAATAGGCGAAATACGCTTTTAAAGCATCTACCATTTTGGAGATGCTTTTTTGATGGATAAAATATGAATAAGATTAACCTTTATTTTATAAGGATGAAGGACATATACATATGAGAAGTTATTTTAATGTTGTTTATGTGATAAAAAAAGTAAACTTTTATAAATACTCATCCGTCATTTATATAAGTGAATGCACCGAATCAGTAGGTAAAAGGGGACGATATTGACTTAATACTAATTTCACACTATAAGTTTGTAGATTATCGGAAGAAGAGGAAGGAATTTTATGTCAGGCAAGACAGTCAATCATCGTTATATCCCTGGAATAGATGGGATTCGAGCTTTAGCAGTACTAGCTGTGATAGCTTATCATTTTAACTTCAAATGGGCCAGTGGAGGGTTCCTAGGAGTTGATATCTTTTTTGTTTTATCGGGTTACTTAATAACTTCTACTATTTTACCTTTAAAAGGAAACCGATTAAAAGTAGGTCTAGGAGAATTTTGGATTGGGCGATTTCGACGCCTACTGCCTGCTGCGTATTTAATGATTATTACTTCATTCGCTTGGGCTACCTTATTTCATAAGGAACTTCTCCATACATTGCGCGGAGATGCAATATCCTCTATTTTTTATTCAAGTAATTGGTGGTTCATTTTTCATAAGCTCTCGTATTTTGATAGTTTTGGATCCCCTTCACCTATAAAAAATTTATGGTCTTTAGCAATTGAAGAACAATTTTATCTTATTTGGCCAATTCTGTTAATGCTCGGGCTTTATCTTGTAAAAAAACAGAGTAAATTAGCCATTTTTATCTTTATCGGTGCATTATGTTCCGCTGTGTTAATGGGTATACTGTATGAGCCAGGAGCTGATCCTAGTCGTATATATTACGGGACAGATACACGTTCCTTTGAATTACTTATAGGCTGCTGGCTAGCTCTCGTTTGGCCGATGAAAAGACTATCTTCTCAAAAACTATCTACTGACCATGTCAATAAACTAAATGCCATAAGTTTGGTTGCTTTTAGTATTTTCATATTAAGTATTATTTTTGTAAATGAATATCAAACTTTCTTATATAGAGGGGGCATGTTCCTATTTTGTTTGAATGCAGCTATATTAATAGCGTGTGTTTGTCATCCAATTAGCATATTAGGAAAATTACTTTCTTTGAAGCCTCTACGTTGGATCGGTTCAAGATCATATGGAATTTATCTATGGCATTATCCAATCATGGTGTTGGGTACTCCAGTCCACGAAATAGGTAATCCTGCATACTGGCGAGTTGCTTTACAGCTAGTTCTTATATTGATTATTGCAGAATTATCGTATCGTTTTATTGAAATGCCAATAAGGAAAGAAGGATTCCGCTCCTATTATCGACAATATCTTGTAGTTAATAAAGATAAATGGGGCAGCTTTTCGTTTACTAGAAAAATTTCTACTGTGCTTGTTTCACTATTCCTTCTAGTATTTTTTACTGGAATGACAGGCGTTATAGGAAAAGAACAAACGGAATCTAAAGAATCTAAGCCAACAGAAATTAAAATAAATGGTGAAGAGCAACCTTCTAAGCATAATGATTCCGTAGCGGAAAAAGGAACAACGGGAAGTAATTCATCAAATGTTGAGAATGAAAAAACTGAAACTAGCCCTCAATCGGACAAAGAAGAACCTAAGCAAGGAGAAAATGATGCAACTGCTAATCCTAATGAATCCTATAATGGTATATTAGCTATTGGAGATTCTTTAATGATAGATATTGCTACTAGCTTACATAATATCTATCCTAACATTACAATTGATGCAAAAATTGGTCGGCAAGTTTCACAAGCTGTCCAATTGGCACCGAATTATGCTAGTTTTAATGAGCCAAATAAAGCGGTTATTATTCAACTTGGCACAAATGGTTTCTTTACGAATGATCAGATCGATTCACTACTTAAAGCTTTCTCCAATGCCGATATTTATTTAGTGAATACTCGAGTACCTCGATCATGGGAAAGTAATGTAAACTCTTCATTGCAACAAAAAGCTCAAGAGCATGATAATATTACATTGATTGATTGGCATTCGGTTGCTATCAACCATCCAGAATTTTTTGCTCCAGACGGTGTGCATTTAGAACAAAAAGGTGTTAAAACGTTAACAAACCTTATTCAACAAACAATAAATATTTAACTTCTTTCAGCGGGTGTCCAAACATCTGTACCTGTCGCTACGTTTTCGGTACAAAAACATCCGCTGAAATAGAGGAACTCAGTCTAGGACGCCATGTCCTGTGGCAGCGAAGCGTCAGCGGCAATGTTTTCTGCGCGAAAGCGAAGCGTCAGCGGCAATTATGCCGAGGTCAAATTGATTTTAGTAATAGCCAGTGTGCACCATTTCTAGGTGTAGCTGGCTATTTTTTATGAAAGGTATAGGAAATTATTTTTAGCAACTTATTATCTTTTTTGCATTGTTTTGCAGAGGAAACGGCACACTATTTAGAATAACCATTGATTTAACAGCATTTATACTGTTCTGTTGTTGTGGTTTGTATAAGGTTCATAGTATAATTCATTATAGTTTAATTAGGAGTGGAAAAGATGAACCGAGAAGCACGTTTAAAAAGACAAGAGAATATACGAAATTTCTCTATTATTGCACATATTGACCACGGGAAATCAACGCTAGCTGACCGTATTTTAGAGCAAACGAAATCACTAACATCTCGTGAAATGAAAGCACAGCTACTCGACTCAATGGATTTAGAGCGTGAGCGAGGCATTACGATTAAATTAAATGCAGTCCAATTAAAGTATGAAGCTAAAGATGGTGAAGTGTATATATTCCATTTAATCGACACACCAGGACACGTCGATTTCACATATGAAGTATCACGTAGTCTAGCTGCTTGTGAGGGTGCAATTTTAGTTGTCGATGCAGCACAAGGTATTGAAGCACAAACACTAGCAAATGTATACTTAGCGCTTGATAACGACCTAGAAATTTTACCTGTTATCAATAAAATTGATTTACCAGCAGCAGATCCAGAACGTGTACGTCAAGAAGTTGAAGACGTAATCGGGTTAGATGCTTCTGAAGCGGTTTTAGCTTCTGCTAAAGCCGGTATCGGGATTGAAGATATTTTAGAACAAATTGTAGAGAAAGTGCCTGCACCGACTGGTGATCCGGAAGCACCGTTACAAGCCCTTATTTTTGACTCTGTTTACGATGCTTACAAAGGTGTTATTATTTCCATTCGAATCATGAATGGTACAGTAAAACCTGGCGATAAAATTCGTATGATGGCTACTGGAGCAGAATTTGAAGTTATTGAAGTTGGTATACACACACCGAAAGTTGTACCACAAGCTGAATTAACAGTCGGTGATGTAGGTTATTTAACAGCGTCTATTAAAAATGTAGGTGATACTCGTGTGGGGGATACAGTTACATTTGCTAATCGCCCAGCAGATGGGCCATTAGCAGGTTATCGTCGTTTAAATCCAATGGTATACTGCGGATTATATCCAATCGATACAGCGAAATATAATGATTTACGTGAAGCGTTAGAAAAATTAGAACTTAATGACTCTGCACTTCAATATGAGCCAGAGACATCACAAGCATTAGGATTTGGTTTCCGCTGTGGCTTCTTAGGGCTTTTACACATGGAAATCATTCAAGAGCGTATTGAGCGTGAGTTTAACATTGATCTAATCACAACAGCGCCTTCTGTAATTTACAATGTTCAAATGACGGATGGCTCTACAGTGAAGGTTGACAACCCTTCATTTATGCCAGATCCTCAAAAAATTGATTATGTGGAAGAACCATATGTAAAAGCTACAATTATGGTACCAAACGATTATGTAGGAGCTGTTATGGAGCTTTGTCAATTAAAGCGCGGTAATTTTATGACAATGGATTATATTGATACAACACGTGTCAGCATTATTTATGAAATGCCGTTATCAGAAATCGTTTATGACTTCTTTGATTATTTAAAATCAAATACGAAGGGCTATGCTTCATTTGACTATGAACTCATTGGTTATCAGACTTCAAAACTAGTGAAGATGGATATCTTATTAAATGGTGAGCAAGTCGATGCACTAAGCTTCATCGTACACCGTGACTTTGCATACGAGCGCGGTAAAGTCATCGTTGAAAAATTAAAAGAATTAATCCCACGTCAACAATTTGAAGTGCCAATTCAAGCAGCAGTTGGCCAAAAAATTGTGGCACGCTCAACAATTAAAGCTATGCGTAAAAACGTATTAGCGAAATGTTACGGTGGGGATATTTCTCGTAAACGAAAACTTCTTGATAAACAAAAAGAAGGTAAAAAACGTATGAAACAAGTAGGTTCAGTCGAAGTACCACAAGAAGCATTCATGGCTGTTCTGAAGATGGATGATTCGAAGTAACGTTGATATAACAGCGTTTATAAGGATTTGAATTGAGTGTTTTTATATTAATATGGTGGAAGTTGCCACCGATTTGCCACCGCTTTTAAATTGTGCCAGCATTTTATAAATCTTTTGCGATGGAATCAAAAATATCGGCAGCATCTCTTGCCATCTTTTGAGTTAAATGGACATAGCGGTCTTCAGTAGTTGCTGATCTGCTGTGTCCTAATCTTTTTTGTACAGTTTTAATAGGTGTACCATTCTCTATTTATGTTGTTGCATGTGTGTGACGTAAGGAATGATAATTGAAACTAATATTTAATTTTATTCTATTCTAGTATTATATTTGATGACACTTGGCGTACAATGTTCACGATTTTCTTTTTATCATACATAATCATGTTCTGAATCCTTTTTATAAAACTCACTGCACTTTTAACGATTTTCAAGTTGTCTTTTATAGTGCTCTTAAAATTTTGGTTAGAGCATTACCAAAGGGAATAGTTCGATAATCAGCCTTTGATTTTGGAGGTCTAGATTGCCAATTTATTTTTCGTTTTTCATCTTCGATACCGACTAGTTGCTGCTCAATTTCCAACGTCATTTCCTCGAAATTTATATGTTTCCATTCAAGCCCACAAATTTCGCCTACACGCACCCCACAATGTAAGCCAATATGAAATGGTAAATAAAAAGGGTGATCCTCATTTATAACACTATTAATACGTCTTAGGTTTTCTTTTGATTGAATTTTTAATTCTTCACGAGATACTAGTTGTTTTGAATACATTGAACCTATTGAAGAGGAAGAAGCGAATGTGGTGATGCAAAATAATGGCGCGGAAAAAGGTGAAACGGTGCACGACATGTCTAAAATGGTGAACGCACCTGTTAAAAAACAAAAATATGAGCAGATGAGCTTATTTTAAGATAACAGTGATGAGCACATGAAAGATTTTTTGTTCAGTAGAAAAGGTTAGATTTTCCATTTATGTATACTATTTATCTAGCTTGTTGGATATATTTCTTAGAATTTCGTTTTGTTCCTCCAGCAAGCTAATGAACTTAATTAAAAACCAAATTACAAAGGCTAATGGGGCAAGAAAAAACAATAATGACATAATTCTTACAAACCTCCTTTTGGGTAATTGTACCACAAAAGTGAAGTGTTTTAGAAAAAAGGGGGAATCAATCGTGGCAGAAAGAAATTACTCATTTGAAAAGGTGTATTAAGATGACTCAAAAATAAGTGATGGTGCTGAAATTTTAGCTGCTAATAATGCCAAAGAGCGAATATGTATTATTTCACTGGTTATAGGAATGATATACAAACAGATGATATTTGTAGACATAGTGGAATCAACTAAAAGAGTTAGTTGACGCTGACTTTGAAACAAAACATAAAATTTATGATAAGGATAGTAATGAAAGTGTTGAGCAAAGTCGTTAGATATTGCTAACGAATGTTTTGAGAGTAAACCGAGTATTGGTAACATCAAACTACTGAACGCTATGAGGATTATATGAAATATAAGATTTGGAGGACCGTTATGAGATTTATTGGTTTAATACTGGGCTTTTGTATGTCTAAACGTCCTACACTTGATTTCGTAATAGACTCATTGAAACAAGCACTCCCAATTATTCAAGAACATGCCCTATCACGGGTAGGTTTTCTACTTTTATCCTTTATGAGCTCTACATAATGCATAGAATTTTTTTTAATGTATTTGTATGTTTACACTGCGTGATTAAAAAGATAAATTAATAAACCATTGTAAGAAACGAGTAGTTAAAGATTTTACTTTATATTTACCTAGGTGAGCAAGATGTGATTCATTATTACATCTTCATAATTGTACTACTTTTCGGTTCGAGTTTAAGGTCAACATATTCCTCTATCCAAAAACTTAAGTTCTGTAATCTTGTGGTATAAAACACGGTTCCAGCATTTTCGTACACTAAAATCTTTCTTCGTAATTGTTTCTGCTTTTGACTATTATTTTCTTGAAATTCTTCAATCAAAAAAGGTAACTAAACATAAAACTAGATTAACTATGGTGAGTATCTAGCATTTTGATGTACATGCTAAAAAAATCCCTTTTTTAAAATAAGAAGAAACTAGTATACACGTCTATACATAGAATTAATCGCTACATATTCTAGCAATATAGAGAGCGCTCTCTAATACTAAAAAAATGAAAAGAGGGAATTTTTTGAGTGATCAATTAGATTTTCAAGTTAATCAAGTCGAACCTTGTCCAGTAACATCAACAGAACAAATACCATTAACTACTGAGGTTACTCCAGTAGTTGCTACACCGTTAGTGACGCCAACTGTTAAAGTTCCGGTTGTACTTGCAGAACCAACACTTCAAATTGCTGTGGAGGCGGATATTACGCTTACTCCTGCAGCAACTGAAATCAAAAGAGTGAAAAAAAATGTATTCCTAAATCAAGTGAAACTAGTACCTGTTGCTTTTGCACGTATTGGCACAACTGACTTTTTTGCGGTAACAAGAGCTAAATTATTTGTAGCAGGAAATATTCGCAAAAATATAGAATATGCTACAGCAGCATGTAACGCGGCACTCCAAGATAGAATTGCCGATGTTCCGTTTTCAGGTTTTACAGACCTTACTTTCCCACAAACACTTGGAGGCCCTACTCCGATTTTAGGAATTTCCGAGTTTGCCGAAGCGAACTTCCTTAATGAAACTACGCAAATGGATGCTCGATTGGATAAAGCATTCTTCCAAAATCTAGTTAAATACAATGAACAACCATTTGGCGAGTTAGTAGCTGCAAACTTCTTTGAACTTGATTTTTCACCGGTTATGGCAGAACCAGAGGGCACTTTCGACACATTACGTGAAAAAATCGTGCTAGAGCTTACTGTAAAAGTACTGCAAGTTCAACAAATTCGCCTTGGAGCAGGCACTAGTGTTATAACTCCTGTTCTTACAGGGCTTACTCCTCCAGTTAGTCCTTAATAATCTCTAGTTTATAGAGGAGCAGAACAAATAAAAAACGCAGTTCACTGCAACAAAATGCAATCGAAAAAACAACCCTATAAATTTAATGGGTACTAATAAAAATCAAATATTTGAGTTGGCAGTTGAAAATGCGGCTGGATCTGATTTTCAACTGCCTTTTTGTAATTTAATAACGGAGATGTAATAGCTGGTGTGTAATTTAGGGAAGGCTAGAGGGTTGCAAAAGGGCATTTTTCAACAGTTTTCCGAAAAAAACTTACAGAACGCACAATAAAAAGATTTCTTCATCAATTATTAGAACAATTGATTTAAAAAGCCTTACATAGATGTATCGATTTCAACTACCATTTATACGCAACAATGTTGATTGAAAGTGGACAACCTATAAAAACTGTCCAAAAAAAGATTAGGACAAAGCAGATAGCAACTACTGAAGACCGCTATGTCCATTTAACTCACAAGATGGCAAGAGATGCTGCCGATATTTTTGATTCCATTGCAAAAGATTTATAAATTGCTAGCACAATTTTAAAACGGTGGCAATCACCACCATACTAGAAACGAAGTCAAATGAGCTCATTGTCTTATTTTTGACTCCGCAATATATATTTAATATCACTGTAAAGGCTTAAGTAACGGGTGAGTAATAAAAATCTGAAATGATTTATTTGAGTCATTCTACTTGTGAAATTTTTAAACTGTATTCCCTCTTAAAAGTTTCAATAAATTTAACAGCACTTTTTGAAATGTAACGGTCCTTCAACCAGATAACGGCCGAATCTGATTGAATACTAAGTTCTTCAAGCTCCAATATTTTCAGGCCATTCATAGAAAAAGAACGTAAGACAGACCTTGGAAGTAAAGAAGCACCTACACCTTCTCTTACTAGGGACATTATCATATCAGCGTCTGAACATTGACAGACAATATTTGGTTCATAGTGATATTTTCTACAAGCTTCTATAACCAATTCGTATTGACCAACACCCTTAACACGTTGTAGCAACATTAGTGGCATACTTGAAAGTTCTTCTAGTCTTATTGTATTTTCATAATTCCACGTCTCAGGGATAACGGCTACAAAATGATCTGGAGGTAATGGTAGTGAAGATAAGTCATCTAATTCTGATTCAAAAGGTAACCGGACTATAGCAACCTCAATATGCCTATTCCTTAAATCTTGTAATAATCGATAGGTATCCCCTTCGTATAAACGAAATGTAACGTTTGAATACTTTTCTCGGAAAAAACGAATGCGTTCAGGTAGGTAAGAAAAGCATGTTTTTACAGATCCAATTGATAAAGTACCCTTAAGACCTTCTCCCACTTCTTTCACTTCCATAATTGTTTCATCAATCTGACTTAAAAGATTGGTAGCTCTCTTATACAAAACTTTTCCTGCTGCTGTTAGTTCTATATTCTTTCCATTTCGTACGATCAAAAGAGTACTAAGTTCTTCCTCCAGCGCTTTTAGCTGTTGACTAAGGGGGGGTTGGGCCATATGTAATTTCTTTGCTGCTCTAGTGATTTGCCCTTCTTCAACAATAGTGGCAAAGTATCGCAATTGTCTTATATCCATGAAACTCCTCCTTAGAAAGCATATTTATTTTATATACGTTACAAACATTTTAAATATTTTAAATATTTCAAACTTAATGATACATTATTTTTGAAAACGATTCCATGAAAAGGTAGAAAAGGAGAAGATAAAATGTCTAGAATTCGAAAAGCTAAAGAAAGTATAAAAGGTTCGATAGCACCAGTTATTACACCATTCAAGGAAGATGAAAGCTTAGATTTACAGACATTTAAAAGTTTAATTAACTGGCAAATAGAAAGTGGGAGCCATGGTATTTCGGTAACCGGGACTTCTGGGGAACCTAGTTCTCTAACAATCGAAGAAAGAGAGCTTGTGATGGAAACAGCAAGTAAAACGATTAACGGACGAGTTCCATTTATACCAGCAACGGGATCTGTTAATCATAATGAAGCGCTTCGACTAACAAAGGCTGCTCAAGAAATGGGAGCAGATGCTGCGATGGTCATTGTTCCATACTATAACAAGCCTTCCCAGCAGGCATTATATAAACACTATAAAGCTATTGCCGATACCGTGGATATTCCCATTATTATCTATAACATTCCTGGAAGAACAGGGGTCAATATGGAAGTAACAACAATGGCTCGACTCGTTGAAGATTGCCCGAACATTATTGGTGCCAAAGAGTCAAATAAAGATTTTGAACATGTCAATCGAGTGCTGTTGAATTGTGGTAGAGATTTCAGTCTATTCTCGGGAATTGAACTTCTTTGCTACCCAATGTTAACAATCGGTGGAAAAGGTTCTATTAGCGCCACAGCAAACGTTGCGCCAGCGAAAGTAGCAGAAATGCACAATGCTTGGGAGGAAGGCGACGCTGAAAAAGCTTTAAATCTTCATTATGAATTGATGACATTAAATGATGTGTTATTCAAAGAAACTAACCCTGGACCAGTAAAAGCAGCGCTGGGCATGATGGGTAAAATTACGCCAGTTTTACGTAAGCCAATGGATTTACCATCTGAGGCACTTCAAAACGAAATTCGTGAAGTTTTAAATCAATATGGTATTTTATCAAATGCGATTGTCACTAAATAATCATTCAAAATCTAAAAAATTCTCTTACTCCTCGTGACAGGAGTAAGAGAAGAATGGGGAGTGTAATAACATGCAAGTTCAAGTATCTGAGACTCAAAAAAATCACGAACACAAGCAAGTAGCAAATGTAAAACTCTATATTAATGGACAGTTTGTCGACAGTCAATCAGGTGCTACTTTTGAAAATAAAAATCCATTTACCAATGAAATAAACAACTATATCGCTGAGGGGCGTGAAGCGGATATAAATCAAGCTGTTCTTTCAGCAAAAGAAGCGTTTGTGAATGGTCCGTGGGGCAAGATGAAATTGAAAGAAAGAATGAAATATATTAATAGAATTGCAGATATCATCGATGAGGAGATTGAAGAAATTGCTTTCTTAGAATCATTAGACACAGGTTTGCCAATTAGCCAAACAAGAAATCAAACCGCACGTGCTGCAGAGAATTTCCGTTTCTACGCACGAATGGTTGAGACAAAATTGCATGGCGAATCTTATCCAATGGATGATGAATTCATTAATTATACAGTTTATAAACCATTAGGTGTTATAGGGTTAATTACTCCATGGAATGCCCCATTCATGTTAGAGACTTGGAAAGTAGCGCCTGCATTAGCAACTGGAAATACGGTTGTCCTAAAACCAGCTGAACTTTCACCATTGACTGCAAATAAATTAGCTGAAATTATTCAAAAAGCTCAAGTTCCGGATGGCGTCTTTAATATCGTGCATGGCTTTGGAGAAACAGCAGGGGCCGCACTTGTTGCTCACCCAGATGTGAAAGCGGTTTCATTTACAGGTGAAACGACTACAGGCTCCACTATTATTAAAAACGCTGCGGATACTTTAAAGAAAACATCGATGGAGCTTGGTGGGAAATCACCTTTAATTGTCTTTGATGATGCAGATCTTGAACGAGCTCTAGATGCAGCTATATGGGGGATTTTCTCATTTAATGGGGAACGTTGTACATCCAATTCTCGCGTATTCTTGCATAAAAATATTAAAGATCAATTTGTTGGAAAATTAAAAGCACGTGTCGCTAACATTAAAATCGGTGACCCAATGGATTCAGCAACTGAGCTTGGTCCGCTAATTGAAAAAGGTCACTACAACAAAGTAAAAAAATATATAGAAATCGCTAAACAAGAAGGTTGTGAAGTAGTTCAGGGAGTGGTTCCGGAAAAGGTAAAGGCAGGTAATTTTGTACCACCGACACTTTTATTGAATGCAAAAAATGACATGAGAGTATGTCAGGAAGAAATTTTTGGTCCCGTTATGGCCGTAATCGAATTTGAAACAGATGAAGAAGTACTTCATATGGCAAATGACGTATCTTACGGACTAGCTGGTTTTGTATGGACAAAAGATTTAAAACGAGCACATCGTATGGCGGATGCTATTGAAGCAGGTATGCTTTGGATTAACGCTCAAAACGTACGAGATCTTCGAATTCCATTTGGCGGTATGAAAGATAGTGGAATTGGAAGAGAGGGTGGTCATTACGCAATGTTTGAATTCTATACAGAACCAAAGGTAATCCATGTTGCTATAGGTGACCATCATATTCCGCAATTTGGGAAGTAAACAACTATTTTTTTAGGGGGAAACAATAATGCCAGCAAAAACAGGAGAGCAATATATTGAAAGAGTTGATCATGCACAGGCAAATATATGGATTGATGGCAAACGAGTAGAAGGGAAGATTTCTGAACATCCAGCTTTTAAAGGAGTTATGAAAACTCAGGCAGAACTTTACGATTTGCAACATGATCCAGACAAAAAGGATTACATGACATATGAATCTCCGACAACTCGTGAACGGGTAGGTACATCTTTTATTCAGCCAAAAACAAAAGAAGATTTGGTGACACGTCGCAAAATGATGCAAGAATGGGCGAAATATAATGGTGGCATGATGGGGCGTTCCCCTGATTACATTAATGTCGGGATGATGGCGTATGGTTCAGCTGCAGAAATGTTTGGGAAACAGGACTCCATCTATGCCGAAAATATGACCAACTACTACGAGTATTGCCGTGAAAATGATTTATCTTTAACACATACGTTGATTCAGCCTCAAGTCAATAGGGGAGTTAACTCAGCACAGCTTCCAGATCCGTATATTGCAGCAAGGATTAAAGAGAAAACATCTGAAGGGGTCGTTATTAAAGGGGCAAGATTACTTGCTACTCAAGGTGGTATTACCGATGAAATCATGGTATTCCCATCTACTTTGTTAAAACAATCAGCTGAAGAAAATCCATATGCGTTTGCATTTTCTATTCCTAATAACACACCGGGCTTGAAATTTATTTGTCGAGAATCTTTTGATTATGGTAAGTCTCATTTCGACCATCCGTTAGGATCTCGCTTTGAAGAAATGGATACCATTGTTGTGTTTGATGATGTTGTCGTTCCGTGGAATCGAGTCTTTGCCCTTGGTGATGTTAATGTGTGCAACCAGGCCTACAATGAAAGTAATGCAGTTGTTCATATGACACATCAAGTTGTAGCAAAAAATATCGCGAAAACAGAGTTTGTACTTGGTATTCTTCAATTAATGGCAGAGACAATTAATATTGGCCAATACCAACATATACAGGAGAAAATCTCTGAGGTAATTATTGCACTTGAAACGATGAAAGCATATGTCGTTGCTGCCGAAGCAAATGCAAAAGTGGATAGATGGGGAACTATGACACCAGATTTTGCACCGTTAAATGCAGCACGTCATTACTTCCCAAAAATTTACCCTCGCTTTACAGAAATTATGCAATTAATGGGTGCAAGTGGCTTAATGGCGATTCCTTCAGAATCAGACTTCAATTCTGAAATTCGTCCGGATCTTGATAAGTATTTACAATCAGCCACTGGAGATGCCTATGATCGTGTGAAACTTTATCGTTTGGCATGGGATGTGTGTATAAGTTCATTCGGTACACGACAAACACTTTATGAGCGCTTCTTCTTTGGTGATCCAATTAGAATGGCAAGTACGCTTTATAACGGGTATGACAAACAGGAATATGTTGATCGTGTGAAGGAATTTTTGAATCGATCAGAAGCTTTAGTTAAAAATAACTAATTAATCGACTAAGGGAGATGAGGAGTATGGATTTCAATATTATTCGTATTGCCAGAACGGTTATAAACGTGCAGGATTTAGACCGTTCAAAAGATTTTTATGTAAAAGCGCTCGGCATGATTGAAACGGAAACAAAGGATGACTGTGTTTATTTGAGAGGGCTTGAAGAACACACACACCACAGCTTGGTTCTTAAAAAGTCCGAGACGTTAGGGGTACACGCACTCGGTTACAAAGTAGAAAAAGAAGAAGATCTTGACCGTCTAGCTGGATTGTTTCAAGCAAAAGGCTTAAAAACAAAGTGGCTTAAGGAAGGTACTCAGCATGCTCTTGGACGTGCACTGCATGTACATGATATTTCAGGGATGCCCCTTGAATTTTTCTGCAAGATTGAAAAAGTAGAGCGCTTACTTCAGCGCTACGATTTATACAGCGGTGCCCGCATTCAGCGGATTGACCACGTAAACTGTGCTGTACCGGATGTAGAAAAAGCTTACAACTTCTTTATCAACGAGTTAGGTTTTGCATGTTCTGAATATACAACGATAGAAGATGGAAGTATCTGGGCTGCGTGGCTCCACCGCAAACAGACTGTGCATGATCAAGCCTTTATGAACGGAGATGGTCCGCGTCTTCATCACTTTGCTTACTGGCTACCTGATCCACTTGCTCTAATTCACTGCTGCGATGTTTTAGCTTCTCTTGGCTATTCACAGAACATTGAAAGAGGGCCAGCACGCCACGGCTTATCCAATGCGTTCTTCTTGTATTTAAGAGATCCAGATGGATACCGCATTGAGCTGTATAACGGAGATTACTTAACAAGTGACAATGACTTCGAGCCAATTCGATGGGATTTAAACGACCCACGTCGTCAAACATTGTGGGGTGCAAAAGCACCGGACAGTTGGTTTAATGAAACATCTCCGTTTTTAGATATTGAAACCAATGAACAAATTCAATCCAAG
Organism: Lysinibacillus sp. NPDC086135; assembly: GCF_044746345.1. NCBI lineage: Bacteria > Bacillati > Bacillota > Bacilli > Caryophanales > Bacillaceae > Lysinibacillus > Lysinibacillus sp. NPDC086135. The sequence continues at coordinate 552,753 of NZ_JBIVCA010000001.1, forward strand.
GCACCAAACCTTGCACAGCGCAAACCAGAACTTGTTATTTAAATAAAAAGAATGGAGGAATTTTAATGGATGATCGTACATTTCGAGATGCGATGGGTAAATTTGCAACCGGCGTAACAGTTATTACAACGGACATTGATGGAGAGCCTCATGGCATGACAGCAAATGCCTTCATGTCAGTGTCGCTAAACCCAAAACTCGTACTAATATCGATTAAAGAAAATGCAAAAATGCTCGATAAAATTAACCGCTCCGGTAAATTTGCAGTAAATATTTTATCGGAAGACCAGCAAGAAGTTTCTATGTTATTCGCTGGTCAAATCAAAGAAAAGCGTGAACCTGAATTTGACCGCCTAAACGAAATCTCGGTAGTAAAGGATGCGCTAGCAAATATTGTGTGCAATGTATATGGAAAGCAAGTAGCTGGTGACCATACGCTGTTCCTTGGAGAAGTAGAAAATATTGCCCTTCGTGAAGGAAATCCTCTGACATTCTTTGCAGGAAAATATGGCCAGATCATTGCACCGCAACTAACTTAACATAAAAGGGGAGGGCAAACGATGCAGACAATTACTATCAAAAGTTCAATTGATAAATCAACGTTCACTGAAATGGAAGCTTGTGTTTTGGCTCTCGGTTTTTTTTGATGGCGTTCACATCGGTCATCAAAAAATTCTTGAAACAGCAAAACAAATTGCTTTGCAAAAACAATGCGCCTTTGGTGTTATGACGTTTTATCCGCACCCAAAAGATATACTCTTTCCTCATATGGAGCCAATGACTTATTTAACTCCGCTTCCTTTGAAAGAAGATCGATTTGAAAAGCTGGGTGTTGAGAAGTTATTTGTTGTTGAGTTTAGCCCTGAGTTTGCCCGTCTTTCTCCTAACGATTTTGTTGAACAATACATTATTGGACTTGGATGTATACATGTTGTAGCCGGCTTTGATTATCATTATGGCTATAAAGGACTCGGTAATATGAAAACGTTAACAGAGTATAATCCCGGAAGTTTGGACGTAACGACTGTTCCAAAAATCCAACATTCTAATGAAAAAATTAGTTCAACAGCAATCCGAAAATTGCTTGATGAAGGTCATGTGCAAATGATTCCTATGTACCTTGGTGATTTTTATGAAATTAATGGGGAAATGAATCAAAGTTCTCTTTTTCACAAAAAACATCAGTTTCTTAACTTAATAGTAAAAAAGAGATACCGAATGCCTAAACCTGGTATTTACCATATTCAAGTTGAAATAGATGGTAATAATTATGATGGAACTTGCCACCAAATATCTAGTAATGAGCATCACGCTTCATTGTTAATACAATTAAAAGATTGTTCTGTATTCCCATACAAGAAGCGGATGAAGGTAAAGTGGCTAGATTATAAATATGGCAAGCAGAATGAGTCATACGGCATGAATGAATACATGAAAAAAGATGAGCTAGTGATCTAATTAATAGTAGGCTATAACAGAAAGGAGTAGACTATGAATTTAAAAGTACAAGTAAGAAAGAAAAACTTATACATTGATGGTCAATGGCAAGAAGCCACTGAACAGGCAGCTCTAACATCTCCATATTCTGGAGATGTTATTGCATATATTCCTAAGGCTAATGAAAAAGAAGTGAATGAGGCAATTGAAGCTGCAGTTCGTGCAAAAACAGTAATGGCGAAAATGCCAGCTCACGAACGTGCAGCTATTTTGGAACGTTTGGTAGCTTTGTTAGAGAAGCGTTTAGATGAAGCGGCAGAAATTATCGCTTTAGAGGCAGCTAAACCAATTGCTACTGCAATCGAAGAAGTGAAACGGACAATACAAACGTATAAGTTTGCAGCTGAAGAAGCAAAGCGAATTCATGGAGAAACGCTTCCATTGGATGCTGCACCAGGTGGAGAAAAACGAGTAGCATATACGGTGCGTGAACCTATTGGGGTTATTGGAGCGATTACTCCATTTAATTTTCCGATGAATTTAGTTGCCCATAAAGTAGGTCCTGCCATTGCCGCAGGAAATACAATTGTATTAAAGCCAGCAAGTCAAACGCCACTATCTTCTTTCTTTTTAGCAGAGTTGTTACAGGAGGCTGGTTTGCCGAATGGAGCTCTTAATGTTATTACTGGAAGCGGAAGAGTCGTGGGGGATAAAATCGTGACCGATGATAGAATTGCAGCCATTACATTTACGGGAAGCCCAGCTGTTGGGATTGGTATTCGAAACAAAGCAGGACTGAAGCGTGTGACATTAGAACTGGGTTCAAATGCAGCCGTTATTATTGATAAAGGGATCGATATAGATTCAATTATTAATCGTTGTGTGAAGGGAGCCTTTTCTTTCCAAGGTCAAGTATGTATATCATTACAACGAATTTATATTCATGAAAGTTTATACGAAACATTTGTGCAAAAATTCGTTGAAGCAACTCAACAACTCAAAATTGGTGACCCTTTAGATCCACGTACAGATGTTTCAGCGCTTATTTCAAAAGAAGATGTGGAACGTACTTTAGATTGGATTCATGAGGCGACACAACATGGTGCAGAGGTAGCAACTGGGGGAATCGCCAAAGGAAATATTCTATTGCCAACGGTCATATTAAATGCAGCGTCTTCTTTAAAAGTTTCGTGTCAAGAAGTGTTTGCTCCAATTGTTATCATCAATAAAGTTCAAGCAGTAGAGGAAGCAATTGAGCAAGTAAATGATTCGCGATATGGTCTTCAAGCGGGGATTTACACGGATAATGTTCATACAGCGTTAACTGCAGCTGAAAACCTTCATGTTGGAGGCGTAATGATTAATGATATTCCAACGTTTCGTGTAGATAACATGCCTTATGGAGGTGTGAAGGAAAGTGGAATGGGAAGAGAAGGAATAAAATATGCTGTAGAAGAAATGACAGAGCTAAAACTAGTGGTTTTTAATAGAAATTAAAAATCAAAGAATTAGAAGCATTTAAGAACCCTATTGAATTATTAGGAAAGAGGTGCTATCAATTTGGAGCTAGTAAAAGAACAGAATAGTGTAAAAAAAGACATTGAACAACAAGATAACAAACAAATAGATTATGACAAAATTTCCACTTCAGAGGATTTTAAACAACTACTTTTAGATAAGAAAAAGTTTATTATTTCATACACAATTTTTTATTTGGCTTATTCACTAGCTTTACCATTCCTAGCCTTGTTTACAAATATATTAAACGTTCAAGTAATAGGAGACATTACGTTGGCGTGGATTTACGGTATTTCAATTATCTTTATGTCATTTGGGGTATGCAGTGTTTATGTAAAGAAGTCTGCTGAATTTGACGAAAAAGTAAAGCAAATCCTAGTAAAAGAGGGGCTGTAGACATATGGGATGGGATATTATTCTTCTTTTTGTACTCATGTCAATAGGGGTACTTTTCATTACGTACTATGCTTCCAAAAAAACAAAAACGGCAGGTTCTTTTTATACAGCTGGAGGTGGTCTGACTGCTAGGCAAAATGGACTTGCTTTAGCTGGAGACTTTATGTCTGCATCTACCTTTTTAGGGTTAATTGGAGCCTTTTCTTTAACGGGATATGACGGATTTTTCCTCATGTATGGTGCCCTAGTTTCGTTTCTTGTCATTTTATTTTTAGTTGCAGAGCCATTAAGAAATCTTGGGAAATATACGTTAGGTGATATGATTACTGCTCGATTTAGATTTAAACAAGTACGAGGTGTAACTGCCTTCAATACAATAATCATTTCAGTTTTTTATATGCTTGCACAGCTCGTTGCTGCGGGAGCTTTATTCAAATTATTATTAGGTATTCCGTATAATATTTCAGTCCTTATTGTTGGTGTTGCTATGTTAGCTTTTGTTTTATTTGGAGGAATGACCGCAACAAGCTGGGTTCAAATTATTAAAGCAGTTCTTTTAGTAGGTGGAACCTTTATTTTGTTTGTCATGGTTATGTGGAAATTTAATTTTAATTTTATTGGCATTTTTACTGATATGAAAACCGCCACTCCTTTTGGAATTGATTTCTTAAATCCAGGTTTAAAATATAAAAACGGTTGGGATGCAGCTTCTTTAACACTTGGGCTCATTCTTGGGACAGCGGGTCTACCCCATGTATTAGTTCGCTTTTTAACTGTACCTAATGCTCAGGTTGCCAGAAAGTCAGTTGTTTGGCTTATGTGGATTATGGGCATGTTCCATATTATGGTCATTTTCCTTGGGTTTGGCGCAGCGAAGCTAGTTGGAACTTCAAGTATTATAGAGGCTAACCCAGCAGGGAATATGGCAGCGCCATTATTAGCAAAGTATATTGGCGGAGATTTTATGTTTGCTTTCATTTCTGCGGTTTCTTTTGCTACTATTCTCGCAGTGGTTGCTGGAATTGTAGTTACGGGAGCAACAGCATTTTCCCATGACTTTTATAACGAAATTTTAAAAGACGGGAAAGCAACCGAAAAACAGCAAATGTTTATGGTACGTCTTGCATCGATCGTCATCACTGCTATCGCCATTGCCTTATCACTATTTTTGCAAAATTTTAATGTTGCCTTTGTAGCATCAATCGCTCTTACATTAGCAGCGAGTTCGAATTTACCAGTTATTTTATTAACTATTTTTTGGAGAAAGTTCAACAAAACTGGAGCAATCTTTGGGATGCTTATAGGATTAATTAGCACGATTGGTCTGGTAATGTTAAGTCCAAATGTTTGGAACCCAGAACCAGGTGTAGCCCTATTTACTGGTCTTCCTATTTTCCCTCTAGCATCACCAGGAATTCTTTCTATACCATTAGGTTTCTTAGGCTGCTATATTGGTACACTTATAGGGGCCCGTAAGTCAAAAAATGCAGAGGATAATTTTCCAGAAATTATCGTTAAGGCAAATATAGGTAATGATGTTAAAGGTGTAGCTAATCATTAAGAATTTACGAATTTAAGAGAGGAGTGAATCGTTATGAGTAAGGCAATTATTAAATTTAGTGAAACCCTTCATACAAAAGAAGTGGAAGTAGATCCTCAAAGCAATACAATTATTCTCGGTGATAGAAATATACCAGTGGAGCAGTCCTCTTTGGAGGCGCCAATTTCGGGTACAGTATATGGGGCTTTATTAAATTATAGTGGCGAGCTTAAGGCATTAGGTTCATCGTTAACTAAAGAACCTTATAACCAGCCTCCCAAAGCGCCTGTCTTATATATAAAACCGGTGAACACCATTACTGGATTTAAATCTTCAATTCCATTACCCAAGGATACATCACATCTGCAAATAGGTGCCTCATTAGGCATTGTCATTGGGAAAAAGACTACTCGTGTAACAGAAGAAAAAGCTTTAGATCATGTATTAGGATACACCATTGTAAATGATGTGAGTATTCCGCATGAGAATTTTTATCGACCAGCTGTTAAACAAAAAGCGAGAGATAACTTTTGCCCTGTAGGTCCATGGATTATTGAACGCGATGCAATCTCTGACCCTAATAAGTTGACGATTACTGTATTCGTTAACGATGAATTAAAACAAAAAAATACAACGGCCAATTTAATTCGTCCTGTATCGCAATTAATTTCTGAAATTTCGGAATTTATGACGCTATATGAGGGAGATGTTTTACTGGTTGGGGTACCTGAAAATCCCCCGCTTGTGAAAGAGGGAGACCTGGTACGAATTGAAATCGATGGAATCGGTTATTTAGAAAATACAGTTAAATGAGAATCTAATTGTTTGGTAAAGGAGCGCGATTATTATGAAACATGCACGTGTAGTATTTCAGGATGTTATTCATCACGCAATTGAAACAAATGATGGTCATCTGAAACTAGATAATGGACAAATTGTTTCTGAAGAGGAAGTTGTCTGGCTACCACCTGTCCAACCTAGAACCATTTTTGCTTTAGGACTAAATTATGCAGATCATGCAAAGGAACTTGCTTTTCAAGCACCAACAGAACCTTTAGTTTTTCTAAAAGGTCCTAATACTTTTATTGGTCATCGAGGTCAGACTTACCGACCGGCTGAGGCTACCAATATGCATTATGAATGTGAACTTGCAGTTGTCATTGGTCGTTCCGGGACAAACATTAAACAAGAAGATGCTTATGATTATGTAGCAGGATATACCGTTGCAAATGACTATGCCATCCGTGATTATTTAGAAAACTATTATCGTCCGAACTTAAAAGTAAAGAATAGAGATACTTGTACACCAATCGGTCCATGGCTAGTCGATGCAAAAGATATTGAAGATCCTATGAAGCTAACATTGCGTACTTATGTAAATGGAAAAGTTACGCAGGAAGGCACAACGAAAGATATGATTTTTAGTATTCCGCAATTGATTGCGTATTTAAGTAGTTTTATGACATTAAATAAAAACGACATTATCCTTACTGGTACGCCTGAGGGCTTAGTTGATACAAAGGAAGGAGATGAAGTCATTACTGAAATTGAAGGAGTAGGACGATTAGTAAATACCATTATTAGTGAAAAACATTTCTTAAGAACTGAAAGTGATAACGCCATTTTTAGTCAGTGAAAGGGATGAAAACATGCCGCATTTTATTGTTGAGTATACCGATAACATAAAGAAAGAAGCAGACATTCCAAATTTGCTTAAAAAAGTGAATGATGTTTTGATTAGCCGTAGTAATCTTTTTCCGACTGGAGGGATTCGATCAAGAGCAATTGAACTTCAAGATTACCGAGTAGCAGATGGAGCAGAAGATGATGCATTTGTTCATGCTATATTAAAAATTGGGGCGGGAAGATTGGCTGAACATAAGAAAGAAACTTGTGACGAACTTTTCGAAGTAATAAAGGATCACTTTGCTGATCTATTTACTAGTCGATATCTGGCATTATCTATGGAATTGATTGAATTCAGTGAGGAAGGAACTTACAAGTATAACAATATTCATAAGCGTTTTAAAAAGTAAGAAGGCTGTTAGCCCTATCTGTAATTCGTTCCCATTCTTTTGTTTTTTTCTATTAGCAATGTTCATCCTGATAAGGGTAGTTCCGCTTTTTACAATAAAAAACAATTAACACCACCTACAATTTAGGTTACATCGCGTTAAGTATAGATTTTCATTTCTGGAAGGGGACTTTAAATGACAAAGAACCAGGCTTTAGATGTGAACTGCATTGAATGGGCAAGTAAACTAAACAAAAGTTATATTGGAGGTCAATGGGTAGAGGGGGGGAGTAAAAGAACGTATTCAATAAAGGATCCATATGATCAGTCAACTATTACATCTGTAGAATTAGCGAATGTAGAGCAAATAAAAGAAGCTTATCACAAAGCAAAAGCAGCACAAAAGAAATGGGCTAAATTTACTTCAGAACAAAGAAGAGAGGTTTTAACGAAAGCATTAGACTATTTAGAGAAAAATAAAGAATATATTTTGGAATTAATTACACGAGAAACAGGGGGAACACTACTTAAAGCTCATATTGAGTTTGGCTTTGGGGTTAGTGACATTAAAGATTCTATTAAGATGGTTGATGAAATATACACACCCAAAAATTATGCATCTACTACACCTGGAAAGGTTAGCCGTGTATATCGATTACCTTTAGGTGTTATTACGTCCATCACACCTTTTAATTTTCCATTTAACATGGCAACAAGAACAATTTTCCCTGCCATTGCTCTCGGGAACAGTGTTGTTCATAAGCCAGATCTCCAAGTTGGAATAGTTGGTGGGCAAGTTTTTGCAAAGGCTTTCGAAGAAGCCGGACTTCCTGCTGGAGTGTTTAATTCAATTTTAACCGATCTTCAAGAATCAGGAGAGGAATTCCTGTTAAATACGAATTCTTCGTTTATCAGTTTTACAGGATCAACTGCAGTAGGAAAACATATTAATAAGGTAACAGGCGGAACATTAAAACAAATGGCATTAGAACTAGGAGGCAATAATCCTTTAGTAGTTTTAGGAGATGCCGACGTAGAACAAGCAGTGAGAGTCGCCATCTTCGGGAAATTTTTGCATAGTGGCCAAATCTGTGCGATTACAAACCGAATTATTGTTAATCGAAATATTTATGATGAATTTGTTGCTAGATACGTAGAAAAAGTAAAGGGATTAACAGTAGGAGACCCCAAGGACCCTAACACAATTATTGGACCTGTTATAAATGAAAAACAAGCTGGTAAAATTATGGATTTAGTTAATAAAGCAAAGGAAAGTGGATTAAAAGTTGCCGTAGAAGGTGATCGTACAGGGAATGTTATTTCTCCATTTGTATTTGTTGATGTACCTAATGATTCATGTCTTGCATCTTGTGAAATCTTCGGTCCTGTTGCACAAATTATTCCAGCTGAAAATGATGAAGAGGCCATTCGTTTTGCTAATGACACGGAATATGGATTATCCTCTGCCATTATAACTAGTGACATAGAAAGAGGGGAAAGATTAGCCCTTGAGATCGAATCTGGTACAACACATATAAATGATATGCCTGCAGTGTTAGAAGGAAATGTACCATTTGGTGGAGTGAAACAAAGTGGAATTGGGCGTTTTGGATATGAATGGATTGTAGATGAGTTTACTGTTGCGAAATGGGTATCTGTACAGACGAGTAAATTAGATTATCCGTTTTAGGATGGCAGCGAACTTCAAATTACTTACAGCTCGAATTAAAGATTTGAAGATATTTCTCAATAAATTATAGAACCGGTAATAAACCTGTTGTTATAAAAGCCTGTAACCTTGAGTTGATAAGGAATACAGGCTTTTAAATTAGTGATCGATAATGTTTATGAATGGGAAAGCGCTCTTAATGGCTGTTTTAAAATTTTCCTGCTATTTGTTTTTGGATATTCATCTACTTTTTCAAAGAATTAAAGAATTTTATATGGAGTCAAATGTAATTTACAATATCTATTGGATTTTTTATCGAATAAAAGGCCTTTAATTGGAACAGGAACTCCAAAACATTTGCTTCAAATACAGTGGGGTATGAAGAACGAACTTCTTCAATTATTGAGTCTACCTCTAGATTTACAATAAAGAAATAACCATCATCAAATAAAAAATTAGAAACAATGAGGGGGGATGATTAATTATCGAAATTTTCTAAAAGTCCTGTTGATTATTTTCCTTTTTTTATTACACTAATTTTTACGAACGTTCGTAAAGAGGTTTTTTCTTCAAGTTATGAATTAGGTAATCCAAGAAGAAATTTCTTTTCTGAAAGAAATCTTTCAACAACATCAGCAACTTTCATTCAAAGTAAACCGTTGATTTAGCTGTTATTCGATTAACCGAGGAAATTATCACATATTAAGCATCGATTTGTAAGCGTTTACTAATTTGTGTTAAAGGTGGTATAAAGTTGATGAATCCTTTAAATTCGAAAATAATTAGTTACTTGCCGTCTCAGCCTGACTTTGAATTTCAGACAGATTTCTATACTGAACAAAAAGTTAGAATTAAACCAAATCAACCATCTATTCTGTTTTACCAATTTAAAATAGGAGGGGTAAGTAATCAAATTTCTGTTATCCCGGATGGGTGTATCGATATTCTCATTAATTGTGATCAGCATTACGGTAATATTTGTGGAAGCGTTACTAAAAGTAGAGTGATTAACCTTCTCCCAAACAGTACATACTTTGGTATTCGTTTTCTGCCATGCCTAGATATTAAGAAACTAAAATTCGGTATAAAAGACCTTACAGATAAAGAAATTTCCTTAAATGAAATGTTTCCTGTAAATACGAATATTTTAGAACGGGTAGTAACCGGCGAAAGTTTTATGGAGAGAGTCAATATATTCAATGAAATATTGGGAAGTCAAATTTTTGAGATTGATAAATCATCAAAACTAATAAAACAAGCATTATATAATATATACGCGACAAGAGGTAATATTACTATAACTCAACTTGCAGAAGAAGTAGGATATTCAACTAGATATTTAAGAAAACAATTTGAAGACCATATTGGTATTTCCCCAAAATTATTTAGCCAAATAGTAAGATTTCAATCATCCCTAAATATGCTTTTGAGGACAACCCACTTTACGTTAAATGATGTTATTCATGAGAATGGTTATTATGACCAAGCCCATTTAATTCATGAGTTTCGAAACTTTGGATGCATGACACCTTATCAATTAACTGGGCAAAAAAGTTGCCTGAAAACTAGCTAAATAATGTTTGTAAAGCTAAAGCAATTACTTATGTAGTAATTGCTTTTTTTAGTGCACCCGGTATGCGCATAGTTGAAGAATTGGTGGATAAAAATTTGGAATGTTCCGATTTTTACAATATCAAATTATCTTAATCTGATAATCTGTAATTAATATAAAGAGTGCTTATTTTTCCTACTACAGTTCAAAGGAGAAATTGGCAATCAACCAAACAAAAGAGGGGAGTCAGATAAATGACGAAATACGAACTGTTTATTAGTGGTAATTGGGTTGAGGTTGTATTAGGCAGAACGTAAATGCCGTATTACCCGAGTCCTAACCAGAAGTTGTGGACCTTACTGAGCTCCTCGGAAGGCTTTAAGCCGAGATGAAGCGGATGCCCTGGAAAAAGCAAATGACACTTTTTATGGGTGCTAGCATCTGGGGTTTGGATCAATGATTTAAAGCGTGCCATCGAATGGCCCGTGTTATAAAAGTAGAAACAGTTTGGGTAAATATATACAGTTTTTTAAACAATGCAACATCTTTCGAAGGGATAAAACAAAATGGTTTCGGACGTGAATTAGGAGTGCCGGCTATGGGAATGTACAGTTAGACAAAGCAACCTAGGTTGATGTGAATAAAAAAGTTTTGAATTGGTATGGAGGGTAACGCTTTGTATAAATAACAAAATTATAATAATGCCAATGGGGGTAGGGATTATAGAAACACAAAAATCAATAGAGAACATTCAAATTTTATCAGATGGGCAAAGTCTAAAAAGAAGTTTAAAGATGCGAGATTTAGTTATTTTTGGTCTTGGCTTTATGGCACCAGTTGCAGCGATGTCAATGTTTGGAATTATCACATTGGTATCTCAGGGCCATTCTGTCCTCTCATATGTTCTTGGTTTTGTTGCAATGTTATTTACGGCGTACAGTTTCGGTAAAATGGTTGAAGCTTACCCAGTTGCGGGCTCAACCTATACCTACGCCCATCAAGCGTTACACCCTAAAATAGGATTTATAGCTGGATGGGGAATGCTCCTTGATTATTTGTTGATACCCATGCTAACTTTTTTGATCAGTGCAAGTTTTGCAAACGCCCTTGTACCAAGCATCCCGGTTTGGGGTTGGGTTCTTATCTTCGCTATCCCAATCACGATTGTAAATATAATTGGAATTGATATAGCAACTAAGTTGAATTCAGTTTTAGTGCTCTTCATGATTATCGCGGTGATTGCCTTCGTTTTCAGCGCAAGTCACTTTATTATAACGGGTGATTTATCGTTCATAAACTATAAGGCAATTTATGATGGTGATACATTTTCCATAGGAGCAGTTATTGGCGGGGCAGCTATAGTTATTGTCGCTTACTTAGGTTTTGATGCTATTACAACCTTGGCTGAAGAGACGAACGTAGAGGGAAATAAAATTGGTTTGGCCATTATGTTTACCTGTGTCATTCAAACGGTATTTTATGTTTCCGTCACTTATTTAGCAGTGATTCTTGTAGGAAACTATTTAGCTATTGATAATCCCGACACAGCCTTCTTCAACGTTTTAGAGACGATAGGGGGAGGGTTCCTCCAAACTTATATTACACTTACGATTATCGCATCTGGAATTGCAAGCGCTTTAGCTAGCCAATCAGCTTCAAGTCGTCTGCTTTTGGGGATGGGACGTGACAATGTCATCCCTCAAAAATTTTTTAGCTTTATCCATCCAAAGTATAAAACACCGATTAATAATATTTTATTAATGTCAATAATCGGAATTATTGGTGCAGTATCTTTGAATTTGCAAATTGTATCCGACTTAGTTGCATTTGGTGGATTATTAGGATTTGCTTTCGTGAATATTTGTGTAATTAATCATTACTATTTAAAAAATAAGCAAAAAAATATCGTTAAATATTTGATTATTCCGTTAATTGGGATGTCGGTTTGTCTTTATATCTTGTGGGGGCTTTCAACAGCTGGAAAAATGGTCGGATTTATCTGGATGGGAATTGGTGTTTGTTATTTAGCGATACGATCTATGTATTCAAAAGAATCCAAGAAACTCATAACAGATATAGAAGGGCAGAATATTAGTTAAATAAAATAACAATCTTTATACCCATTCAGAAAATATCGTGAGCAAGGAGAGAGACAAATAATTATTGGTGTACCAAAGGAAATAAAAAAATGTGGCTATTTATATATCCCTATTCTTGGAAAGGTTTGTTGATATCGCAACTTAGGAAAGCTTTATTATATTTGTCTATTAAAGGAGGAATAAAATATGCAATACGTTACAAAGCGAAAAAACCTAAGCAAATTGGAATTATCAGAACTTGATAAAAAACATTATTTGCATCCAACTACACCACCGAGAGCTCATTATTTATCAGGGCCTTCAACAATCTTTACAGAAGGTAAAGGAATTTATCTGAAAGACATAGAGGGGAAAGAGCGTATTGATGGGGTTTCTATGCTTTGGAATGTTAACCTTGGCTATGGGAATGAAGAGCTTGCTGAGGCAGCAAAACAGCAAATGTTAAAACTTTCTTACAGCTCTTCATTCAGCGGACAATCCAATGAGCCCGCTATCCTTTTAGCACAAAAAGTGGCCTCATTAGCACCTGGTGATTTGAATGTTTGCTTCTTCACATCGGGAGGCTCGGAATCTAATGATACAGCATTTAAATTGGCCCGTTTTTATTGGAAAGTAAAAGGCCAGCCAGAGAAAACTAAAATTATTTCTCTTGAACAATCATTCCATGGGGTTACAGTAGGTGCCACAAGTGCTACCGGAATCGAGGGATTCAACAAATTTACGACTTCCAATGCTCCGAACTTCCTTACAGCTGCAGCGCATGTTTTGAATGCAGAACTTGGTGACAAAAGTGATCCAAATTACTCGCGTTCTATTCGTGGGATAATTGAATTAGAAGGATCCGACACTATAGCCGCTGTCATTCTGGAGCCAATCCAAGGTGCAGGCGGGGTAAGGTTCCCTCCTGACGGATACCTTCAAGCTGTTCGCAAACTTTGTGACGAACACAACATTTTGCTTATTGCAGATGAGGTGATTTGTGGGTTTGGAAGAACCGGAAAGACCTTTGGTGTTGATAATTGGAACATTGTTCCGGACCTTCTGTGTGTTGCAAAAGGAATCTCAAGTGGCTACGCCCACCTGGGTGCCGTAATTATGAGAGAGCATGTAAGAGAAGCATTTATTCAATCAGATGAAATGATGTTCCATGGATTCACATATAGTGGACATCCGATGGCTTGCTCGGTTGGCTTGAAGACACTTGAGATATTAGAAAGAGATCAAATTGTTGAGAATAGTAGGCTTCGCGGTGAAGAGTTATTAAAAGGACTTAAGTATCTCGAAAGCAATCATAAACATATAACGAATGTAAGAGGTCTTGGTCTACTGGCCGGTATTGAGCTAATTAAAGATCCTGAAAACGGCATCCCATTTGACCCTTCGGTACATGCCGCAGCTCTGTATACTGATATATGCATGGACTTAGGGCTGCAATTACGTTACTTTGATTGGAAGGGAACAAATACGGTTGCTCTTGCTCCACCGCTAATTATTACAAGCCAACAGGTTGAAGAGATTATTAACAGAATGTCTGAGGCTCTTAAAAGGTTCGAAAAACAAATTTAATTCACCCTAGCAAAATCTATTAAGACTATTGATAGTAAAGTACTATATCTAACTTACTGAAGAGTTCAATGCTCATTTCATCAATGTTATTAATTAACAGATAATAGAAGTTGATCATTATTCAATTATAGGACGCTTTCCCTAAGTATAGGAAGTGTCCTTTTTCATGTATTTTAATAATTACATGATTCAGTAATTTATTATTACCCATGATCCGATCCTTGAATATCCGCGTATGAGAAAGACTCTCCTCGAACAGAATAGATTCTAGATTAATAGAATTCCACAGCCGAACGCCAGTAATGGTCATATAAACATCGACTATGTTAATGCATAGATCATAAAAAGTAACTGCACAAGATGAGGAAAGAAACGATTAAAGGGTCACTAGGCAGGAAGCGACCCTTTAAAGAGGTGAGAAAGACTGATAGTTTTGTACGGATATGCTAACAGTTTTCATTATTTATGAAAGTAGCGCCGATAATAATTAGAAGAATGAATAGAACAACAATCAGCGTAAATGATGAACCGTTGCCACGGCTATAGCCACCATAACAGCCACAGGAGTAAGTATTAAAATTACCTACGTTTCCATAGTATCCCATAAAAAATCCTCCTTTCTACAATATATAGTATGTAGGCTGTAGAGAAGGAGTGGGGTATTCATCCAGTCAACAATAGGCATTAAAAATTTATCAAGCCAGTAATGTTTTTGTGGGATAAGACAATAAAAAAGGTCACTTGGGATTGGAGTGACCCTTTATACAAAAGGAGGATAATTGCTTTACATTACTATTACTATGAAGTAAAAGTTATTTTGCATAGTGAATAGCCTGTGAAATATATTAAAAATAAACACTGTAATGAAATAAGATACTGTAGCTTAGCTTCTGCTGAAAGAAGTTAAATTTCTTGTTTATAGTATCTGAAATCGCAGCACCCAAGCTACTAATATAGGAATGGGGATAGCATGTTCATTTGTAAAACTTCCACTTCATCCAATTTGAAGCTTTAAACAATATTAATTCCTGCACTTGCAGTACCAAGAATAAGGTCAACTGTAGTATCTCCTGGTAACGATGAAATATAAAATACCATTAATAATTGGTCACCTGGAGCTACTGGTACTGGTGGAATATTAGCGGATGCAAATACTAAAAGACCTAAAGGTACAGGTTCTGTAATTGTTGGAGCTAAATCAACGCTAGCACTTGTACCTGTAAAACTATTACTTCCTATAGGGGCACGAAAAATTTGAGCACGGATTGTTACAGATCCTGATTCAACCTGTCCCCCTAATGCAGTATATGAAGCTGAAATAGCAGTAATATTTCCTTCACGTGGGACGGTGAAGGCTTCATTTAAAAGTCCAGTTAAATTAATTGTATTATTTGCAATAGGTACAAGGTCTATAGCAGTACCAAACCCTATAAGACTAGCAAGATTATTGCCGAGTATATTTTCAACTACAGTTTGTGTATTTCCGGAGGAAAAGGGAATTATTGAACCGCCGTTGTTTTCTTCGTTGTTCTCTATTTCCGAATTTATACAATTTAAATTTTTAGCCACAAATGGTCCAAAGTTATCACATTCTTTTCTCGTTGATAAACAATTACAATTATCTTTATTAATACACATAAATTTTTCTCCTTTCATCGCTATGATATGTCCGAGAAAGTAAGGGAGGAGGGCTATTAACTTGATAATAATATTCTTGTAATGCATCTCTTGCGGTAGGCGTTTATCGAACTAAATGAACAAGAAGATGCCTCTGTAGTTGTATTAATCGTTTATAGAAATAGTTAAAGCATCTACTTTTTCTACTATAGCTACTTTAATATTAAGAGCTATATTTGTTATTTGTAGGGGCATAAGAATGTTGAGCGATTCTGTGGAGAATAAAGCGCACAGTGAACGTCCAGTACGGTTTTAAACTGGCTGAATGAGCGAAATACACAGACATATAAAACCCCTTATAGGATTTTCATGAGCTAGTTCCAAACACTAAGAGCGTCTTAGCCATTTTCTAATTGCCATATTGAAATTAGTGTGATGGTCTTCCACAATCTAAAAATAAAAGACAGGTACTTTAGATAATTGGCTACTTGGGTAAAGTATCTTTATACTGAGAATTAGTATTTATGTAGAAAGGTTTGGTTTTATGATAAAGATACTTCCTGCTAAAGAAATTTACCTAAAAGGCAATAATCACGCTGTATTACTTTTACATTCGTTTACAAGCCATACTAGAGATATGAAAAAGGTTGCTATTGAAATTCATAAAAAAGGTTACACATGCTATGCACCACTTTACCGAGGACATGGGTGTGCTCCAGAACAGTTACTACAATATAATGTAAATGACTGGTGGCAAGATGTTGTGAATGCATATCAATTTTTAATTAGCGAGGGATGCCAAAAAATTTCTGTTATAGGTTTGTCTATTGGCGGGATATTTACATTGAAACTTGCAGAGATAGAAAAAATAGAGCGAGCAATTGTATTATCAGTACCGATCGATAGAGAGCCAGAACGACTAAAAAAAAGAATTATAAATTACGCATACAATTACAAAAAAGTAGAGGGGAAGTCTACATTTCAAATTTCTCAAGAAATTGATATGTTTAATCAAATGCCCTTAGATACATTAATTGTATTTCAACAATTCATTAAGTCTACCATTCAAAATCTTGATAAAATATCAGTTCCAATTGCAATTTTTTATGGTGAACAAGACGATGAATTGTACTCACATAGCGCTAATGTTATTTATAATAATGTCAATTCAAATGTAAAAAAGATAAAAGGTTATAAAGAATCCAAGCATTTAATGACATTAGGTAAAGATCAAGAAGAACTAGTAAAGGATATTTTGGAATTTTTTAATTGTTGAAGTGTAATCTCTATAAAAAGACCACTTCAAATGATGTCATATCCCAAGCTATATATAGAAAATACAGCTCGATGTTATTACTGAAGAGGGGCTGTAGCGTCTTTGAACGGTATTTCCACTAAAAAAGATCCCTTCGTGGCGCAGTTTTTCGTAAATAAAATGAAGACCCCCTTTTTCCATTTTTTAATAATTATTTGCACCGAATTTTACTTGCACATTGGCATCCTCGCATTCTTTTTTTACCAGATAAATAATTCCATTTGCTCGAGATTTTGATAATTTATTTGCCACCACAGTTACGGAAATGTTTTCTCCTTCTATTCGTACTAAAGCATCGGGAAAGCCTAATGATTTGATTTGCATCTCAAGTATTGCCTCTGTAGATTCTTCCTTATGGAGAGTATCGATTTCCATAGACGCAGTATTTTGTTCGTCAACAAAATACTCACCTGACGTTATTTTTTGCGTTAACTTTTGGCGAAGTTGATTTCTTTCGTTACTAACTTGTAGGCGAGTTTCTTCAAATAAAGGGCTAGAAGAAGATACTTCCTTCGAAACAGTCTGTATTGCAGCTTTTTGATCAGCTTCTTCTGTCAAGGTAATAGCCTCTTTTGATTGTTTTGGTGAATCCAACAAAGAAAACACTGAAATAACCGCTACTAGAGTTAATAATGCAAGAAACCAAGACGATTTTTTTTGTAAGTGCATTCACTGTCACTCCCTCAATAATCTAGTTAAACACCACTATGCAACTTTTCAATGTCTGTTTTATGAGAAATTTATTTATAAATATGCTGACAGTTAAATGAAAACAACTCATTTTGTCTATCCAATTTGTCGAAGCAGTTTAAATTATCGAAATGAAGCTTGGTCTTCGCATTAAAATAGGTGTTATGTACGAAAGTATTGTTACATGTCCTATTTATGGCTACAGGAGGAAAACATCTACTGTCAACGACAAATAAAAGGGTACTAGAAATTACAATTCAGTACCCTTTATTGATCATTTTTTTATTTAACTATAAGAATAATAAGCCAAATAAAGAAAGGAGTAGAGAAATTCCAAGAATTGTCCCAACAATTTTCATATGTCTTTTCCGCCCCATTACAATAATTGCAACATATTCACGAACCATTGCGTTGGGCCAATAATAAAATGCTGTTTTTGAGCCGATACCTTGGCTATTCAAGCCAGCTTGTCTAGCGTATAGACCAGAACGGAAAAGGTGGAAATTATTCGTTGTAAAGATGCTGTTGTATTTACCATCTGGTTTTAACGTATCCATAATCCGTTTCGAAAATAACATATTTTGATAGGTGTTTACAGAACGATTTTCTTGCACAGTATGCTCAAGAGGAATGCCTTTTTCAACAGCGTATTTTTGCATCGCTTCCGCTTCAGGCAGATTTTCATCGGGACCTTGTCCTCCAGAGAAAATAATTGTTGGTGGTGCGTTAACCGCTGATTGTTTCTGATAAAAATCAATAGCTTTATTAATTCTACTTGCAAGAAGTGGTGGTACTTTATCGTTAATTAAACCACTGCCTAGCACGATGATAAAATCTTGGTTATACTTTGGTTTATTAAACTGATAGAGAAAATATGCAGATAGAAAGTTGGATAAATGAATCAAGAAATAACAAGCAATAAGCGATATTCCTCCAAAAACAGGCTGAAATATATTAGATAACAAACTGGATGGACTAATAATAGGCATGACAATAAATAATAAAATAATAATAGCTACAATTAATGTTAAGGAATTTGCTAAGCGTCTTCCTTCTCTTTTCATTAAAATTCTTGCATTAAGAAATAGGCCGAACATTAAAGCTACAATTCCAAAAGGTATCATAAAGAAAAGTGCTATTAAAGGAATAATAACTAAAAGCTTTATAGTATTGTTTTCAGATGCTAAAGAAACAATCGTACAAAATAAAAGAAATGAACAGAAAAAAATATTAAATAAAAAGCCATTTACTATCTTTCTGGGATCTTTCAAGTAAGAATACAAAAAAATAAAAAATAGGATAAGCGGAATAATCCCAAAATACATAAAAAACCTACACCTCGCCTATATAGTATTGATCGTTTTATTTTTAAACTCCTATATATTAGCATAGATTTTTGAAATTACATTCTTTTTACGTAATCCTTACATAAATCTTAAAAAATATTGTTAATTGACAGATTAGAATAAATGTATATTTTTGTAAAAGTGGAATGATTATCATAAACTAGAATAGGGATGGTTCATCACCAAAAGTTGAGGATGACTTTTGTTAAAACGTCTACTATGTAAATAGTTGATTGGAGTGGAGACTGGGCGACTCCTCGGGGATCAGCGATAGAGGAACGAAGGCTA